>JBIHZU010000138.1:0-5052 GCA_044240285.1 Candidatus Nanopelagicales bacterium
AGCGGCCTCGTTGCTCGTCCGACCACTCGTGTAGAAGATCGCCTCGTTGGGCGACGCCAAGCCGCGCAGTTGCTCGGCCACTCGATTAAGTGCAGCATCCCAGGTGATGGGTCGATAGTGCGTGTCACCGGCAGCCTTGAACATCGGCTCCACGAGGCGCCCTTGAGACTCCAGCCAGTGGTCGTCTCGAGTCTCAAGATCGGCGAGCGAATGTGCGGCGAAGAAATCGCCGTCGACACGCTTGCGGGTGGCCTCCCACGCCACCGCCTTGGCTCCGTTTTCACAGAACTCGGCGAGATGGCGCTGATCACTCTCGGGCCACGCGCAGCCCGGGCAATCGAAGCCCTTGCGCTGGTTTATCAACGGGAGGGTCCGTAGCGCGCGGATTGGCCCCATCTCTCGAGCCGCAATCCCGAGGGCAGACGTCACTGCCGTCAGGCCACCGGCCGCATTCTCAGGACCTTGCTCTGCCACGGGAGATCGCCTTCTCTGGGGGACTTACCCATCGTAGTGAAACCTGCCGCCCATCACCCTCAGTACCATCAGCAAATGCCCTCCACCCAGCGCCGTCGAGTCCAGAAGTGGGATGGCGCATTCCACGGGAGCAGCGACCAGATCGCTGTCGAGGAGCCCCTCGAGGTAGAGGTCGATGGCCGCAGAGCGACCACAACGATGCGTACTCCCGGGCATGACATTGAGTTGGCACTCGGCTGGCTCGTGTCCGAGGGACATCTGTCGTCGCCCGACGACGTCGCGGAGGCACGTGAGTGTTTCGAAGACGTCGAAGACGCTGAGAACGACGACGTACGGCGACTGGTTAAGGTTCGCACTCGCGAGGGCATCGTGGTCCAGCCACGGCTTCACGTCACATCAAGCGCGTGCGGCGTATGCGGAAGCGATGCGATTCACACGACGCTGAGCGGACGTCGATGGGATCTCGCAGCAGATCACTCGACGTTTACCGTGACCGCTCTGCTTCAGCAACCAGACACTCTGCGTAATGGACAAACCGGTTTCGCCCTGAGCGGTGGATTGCATGCCGCTGGACTCTTCTCTCCAGACGGCAGTCTGGTGTGCCTTCGCGAAGACGTCGGTCGCCACAACGCGGTGGACAAAGTCATCGGCTGGGCATTGATGCGAGGCATGCTTCCACTTCGGGGCTACGCGCTGCAGGTCAGCGGCCGTGCTTCCGCCGAACTCGTGCACAAAGCCGTGATGGCTGGCATTCCTTTGCTCGCCGCAGTGTCTGCTCCGAGCACTCTCGCCGTTGATCTCGCACGGGAGGCTGATCTCACGCTGGCTGCCTTCGTAAGACCGCCGACCTTCACGGTCTACTCAGCCGAGCATCGCATACCACAGATGCGCTGACTAAATCCCAAAGAAATTCATGCGTCACTCGAACCTTGACCGGTCATTTCCCCCTTTTGCTCACAATTAGGGCGAGACTGCACGTGGAAGCAGTACGACGATCCAACAACGCTTCTTTGAGGGGGCAGCATGAAGGCATCGACCCGACGCGCCGACGGAACCATCGAACTTGACGACCGCGTACACGAACTCAGCCTCGCCGACAATTTGGTGGACTACCTGCTGCTGCGCACGAGCGTGAATGACGTGGCTCAGTTCGCAGTCCATCACCTCATTGATCGCCTTCGTGTCTGGCATCTTGCGATCCTTCGTTGCACGCCGGAGGGGCACCTCACCAAACTCGGGTCGTTTGGACAATCCGATTCGGCTGACGCCCCCAGCCTTGCTGGGCGCAACTTCATGACAGACCCGAACTTCCGAAGCACTCTTGCTAAGGGCCGGCCCCATAGTTCTTTCCCGCTACCTGGCTGGACTTCCCTTGACTTTCACGAGATGGAGCGATGGCAGCATGCGCGAGGACCCGAGTTGCTCTGGCCGCTTCAGATCCCGGCGCGAACCGTAGGGGTGCTGCAGTTCAATTTCCTCTCCGTGCCGGATGCGAGCGAGGTTATTGAAGACGTGTCCTCTATCTCACCCGTCTTTAGTTTGCTGGCACTGCATGCGAGCCCCCCCGATAGAGACTCCGCGCTCACGCCTGGCTCAGACGCCGGTCCTGGAATCGAGGCACTCCCGCGTCCCCTGTCCGACAGACAACTAGACATTTTAAAGTGGATGTCCATGGGCATGACCAACGATCAAATTGCTCATCAAATCAAGTTCAGCGCATCAACCGTTCGCCAGGAGACCATGGTGATCTACCGATTCCTTCATGTGGGTGGACGTTCTGAGGCAGCTACCGAAGGCAAGCGCCTCGCCCTTATCTAAACGAGACGGTAGCCCTTCGCGTCACACAGCACTGACTCCGAGCTCAGACAGTGAGACAGGTTACTCCTCTATTGCGCGGCATTCCTAAGCCCGATGTTGGTGAGAAACAGTGCAGGTGTGCCCGGTTCGGCGGAAGTGCCCGAGTCGCTCTCGGACCCTTCCACGACGATGGCGTTAACCCGTTCAGCAAGGTCGTACGGATCTGGGCGCGGAACAGCCAAGGGCAAAGTCTCGACAACCGTTAGCCAAGTGGACTCGATGTCGGGGTGCTCCGTGAAAAGTGACTGTGGATCCTCCGCCCCATCGTCAAAGAATGCTTGCCATGCGGCGTTGTGGCTCACATACGCCTCCCGCGCATTCCACACGGCACGCTGCCACGGGAAGAGGCGGAGGCTGATGACTTTTGCACCTGCGAGACGGAGCTCGGCAGACGAATCGACAGAGATCTTGCGAAGATCATCAAGAAGTTTCTGTTGCGCCTCGGGAGTGGGGCTCTCGCCAGCCGCCTCGATGGCCGCAGACATTCCATCGGTCGCCTTAGTCATGACGCTTTCCGAGACCTTGATGTCCCGAACAAGTTGAGCCACCTCGCCTGTGCGCGAAATCCAATCAGCCACGACAAGATTGGCTACGAGGATTACGGCGGCAACCAGGCTGGCGCCGAGGACCCAAGGCCAGGCGAGGCTGCGACGCGGGGAAGATTCCATCCGCTTAGCGTAAGTTGTGCGCATGCGTGAAGACTGGCGGGACGACTATCTGGCCCGCGTGGCCCAGCTCCAGCGGTCCTACGCGGCCATCCCCGCGGGCACCCCGATCCGACTGAGCAAGCCGACCTCAAACCTCTTTCGTCCCCGGGCAGCCTCATCGCACCCTGGTCTAGATGTGACCTCCTTCGACGGTGTGATGCACATTGACCGCGAGGCACGCATCGCCGAAGTTCAGGGGATGACCACCTACGAGCACCTAGTGGCGGCGACTCTCCCCTATGGCTTGGCGCCCATGTGTGTGCCGCAGTTGAAGACAATCACGCTTGGCGGTGCAGTGACCGGCATGGGCATCGAGAGCGCGAGTTTCCGCAGCGGCACTCCGCACGAGTCCGTGATCGAGATGGACATCCTCACCGGCGCTGGCGAAGTGATCACGGTGAGCGGGAAGCCCGACGATCCGCATCGCGATCTGTTTTTTGGATTTGCCAATTCCTACGGATCGCTTGGCTACGCGCTGCGGTTGCAGATCGAACTCGAGCCGGTGAAGCAATACGTACACCTTCGCCACATTCCGTTCGGTGAAGCAAAGTCGATGCAAGACTCGATCGCACAGATCACAGCCGATCACTCCTATAACGGCGTTCGCGTGGACTTCCTTGATGGCACGGTGTTCAGCGCCCACGAGCAGTACCTCACCCTCGGCGAAATGGTCGACGCACCACCCGCCCATTTGCGCCGCCCCAGCGACTACACAGGCATGGACGTCTACTACCGATCCATCCAACATCGCCAAGAAGACCTACTGACGATTCACGATTATCTGTGGCGTTGGGACACCGACTGGTTCTGGTGCTCGCGGGCCTTCGGTGCGCAGAAGCCCGCGGTGCGCAAGCTATGGCCCAAGAGCAAACTTCGGAGCGATGTCTACTGGAAGTTCATCGCCCTTGACCGCAAGTACTCCCTCGCGTCGCGCATCGATCGACTTCGTAAGCGCCCGCAACGTGAGCCCGTGGTCCAGGACATCGAAGTGCCCGTTGACCGACTGACGGAGTTCCTCGACTTCTTCCACGCCGAGGTCGGCATCGAGCCAGTTTGGGTGTGCCCACTCAAGCAGCGTGACCCAGCCGTCCGTTGGCCCCTATATGAATTCGATCCTGAGGTCACTTACGTCAATGTCGGGTTCTGGTCGACCGTGCCCCTTCCCGACGGGGTCCAGCCCGCCGAGGGACGGGTCAACCGGCGGATTGAGGAGATGGTCACGGCGCTCAACGGGCGAAAGTCGCTGTACTCGACTGCCTACTACTCCCCTGCGGAATTCCGGACCATCTATGGAGGCGAGGACTACGATCTGCTCAAGACCGCCTATGATCCTGACGGTCGTTTACTCGGCCTGTACGACAAGGTTGTCCGACAGCGCTAAGTCATAGAAAGGTCCCACGTGAAGATCGCCGATGCATTTGCCATGGTGGTACCAGAAGAGCGCCAGGTGGGTTTCAAGGCCTACGACGGGTCCAGCGTCGGCCTCGGTGCTGATGTGGTCATGGAGTTGAAGAACCCACGCGGCCTTCAATACATCGCCGGGTCCCCCAACCAACTCGGTCTCGCGCGCGCCTACGTCGCTGGTGACCTCGAGATCCATGGCAATGCCTATGAGGCCCTGCGTCGCCTCTACCCGCTCCCTCTCGATCACGTCTCGTGGTCCGATCGCGCCAAACTCGCCAAGGAGTTTGCCAAGCCCGCGATAGTGCGACCTGCGCCCCCGGCGCAGGAACGCCAACTCAAGGGCGGCCGCCATTCGAAGCGTCGCGATGCCGAGGCCATCGAGCACCACTACGACGTAAGCAACCTTTTCTACTCGTGGGTCCTCGGGCCCACGATGGCCTACACGTGTGCAGTATTCACTCGACCTGATGCCAGCCTCGAAGAGGCGCAAGAAGAGAAGTTTGACCTCGTGTGTCGCAAGCTCGACCTCAAGCCCGGCATGCGCTTGCTCGACGTCGGGTGCGGTTGGGGCGGCATGGTCCTACACGCGGTCAGGCACTACGGCGTAACT
>JBIHZU010000139.1:0-4917 GCA_044240285.1 Candidatus Nanopelagicales bacterium
TACAGCGTCACGATCAAGACGGTGCGGCGTTCGGTCTTCGCGATCACCGAGGCGATCACGGTCTCGCCGGGGCTACCTGGGAAGGTCACCGGAGTGACTGCCACGGGACTCAACGAAGAGATAGTGGTCAACTGGACAGTGCCGGTGGGCATCATCACCAGTTACACCGCCACTGCAGCAATCGGGAATCTCACGTATTCATGTGATCAAGAGGATCCGACAGCCACGAGTTGCACGATCTCTGGCGTAACCAATGGGTCGACCTACTCGGTTACCGTAGTGGCACGTCGCGGTGAACTAGAAGGCCCGAGTTCGGACGCGGTCCAGACGTCGGTTAATCAGGCACCAATCATTTCTGACTTCTCGGTGCAAGGCACCGTGCAGTCAGGCAGGACCCTGCGCGTCACTGACTTGTCTGTGGTGGGGTCCCCGACGCCGACAGTGACTTATCAGTGGCAGAGTGCGGCTGATGAGGAAGGCCCATGGCTGGATCTTCCAGATGCGGATGGGCTGACATTTGAGTTGACGAAGCCAGATGTGGGCCGCTACTTCCGGTTTATGGTGACCGCGTCCAACGGGATTGGTGAGTCGGATAATCAAATGTCCGAAGTTCTCGGACCGGTTCTCAACCTCAGCGGCAGCACCGAAAACACGGCCCGGGCAATCACTGGCCTTCGCGGTGTCGCCACCAACGGCAAGGTGAAGTTGTCGTGGGATGCCGTGAAAGGCATAACAGCCGACTCCTACACCATCACCGTCACCGGTGGCGGCCCTAGGAAGGTCCTGACGGTAAACGGTGTGACGTTGACCAGCGTTGTCAAGGGGTTGAAGAATGGCACGACGTACAGCTTTAGCGTTGTCGCCACGGGATACAACGAGTCGAAATCCAAGACGATCACGGTTATGCCGATCGACTTCTTGGGCAAGGTAGGCAGAGTCTCCGCTGTGGTGAAAGCGACGACTTTGACTCTGAGGTGGGTCCGACCGGTCGGGACGTCACCTGTGGCGGCTTACCGAATCGTGCTCAAGTCGCTGACTAAGGGCGCACCGGACGTCGAAGTTGCCTCTAACACTGCGACTGTGACGATCGCCAAACTGGTCAAGGGAGCGACGTACCGCCTGAGCATCACCGGGCGCAACTCCCTGGGTCTGGGGTCCGTCTACTCCTATCCGAAGGTGATCAACGTCGCCAAGTAGCAGACACCAGCGCGGGAGGGGATTCCTCCCGCGCTGGGCCGACTAGAATGGGGCTGTGCCCCGTGGTGATGGACTACTGACTCACGAACTCGATCCGCTGGATCGAGGCCCCCAGGACTCCTGTGGCGTATTCGGCGTGTGGGGCCCGGACGAAGAGGTCGCCAAACTCACCTACTTCGGGCTCTACGCGCTACAGCATCGCGGTCAGGAGTCGGCGGGCATCGCCGTCAGTGACGGCAGCAACATCGTGGTCTATAAGGACATGGGCCTGGTGTCGCAGGTCTTTACTGAGGCCAGCCTCGAGTCGCTGCGTGGTCACGTCGCAATCGGGCACACGCGCTACTCAACGACCGGTTCCTCGTGCTGGGAGAACGCCCAACCCACATTCCGTTCTACGGCGATTGGCAGCATCGCCCTCGCACATAACGGCAACCTGACCAACACTGCCGACCTCACCAAGCGGATCGAGGAGTTGGCATCTACTACCGGGGAGTTGCCCTTTAGCTCGTCCTCGGCGACGAGTGACACTGATCTGCTCACGCAGCTGTTGGCGACGCACGCCGACCTCCCGTTGGAGCACGCGGCGATGCTCGAACTCCCCAACGTCAAGGGTGCATTCAGTCTCGTCTTCATGAATGAGACGACCCTCTTTGCCGCTCGAGATCCCCAAGGCATTCGTCCGCTCGTGCTCGGCCGACTTGAGCGAGGCTGGGTCGTGGCTAGTGAGACGGCGGCCCTCGACATCGTAGGAGCTTCATTCATTCGCGAGATTGAGCCCGGCGAAATCATTGCTATCGATGAGCATGGTCTTCGCTCGCACAAATTCGCGGAGCCTGCACCAAAGGGTTGCCTCTTCGAATACGTCTATCTCGCTCGTCCCGACACCTCAATCGCCGGCCGCAGTGTGCAGGCAGCGCGCATGGAGATTGGGCGACGGTTGGCTCGCGAGCATGCGGCTGATGCCGATCTTGTGATCCCCGTGCCTGAGTCGGGCCGTTATGCCGCTATTGGTTATGCGCAAGAGTCGGGCATTCCCTTTGCCGAGGGCCTCGTCAAGAACGCCTATGTTGGCCGTACGTTTATCCAGCCATCGCAGACCATCCGCCAGCTCGGCATCCGACTTAAGCTCAATCCACTTCGCGAGGTTATCGGTGGCCAACGACTCGTGGTTGTTGACGACTCAATTGTGCGTGGCAACACACAGCGCGCGTTGATCCGCATGCTGCGCGAAGCGGGGGCGGCGTCGGTGCATGTGCGCATCTCCAGTCCACCGGTCAAATGGCCCTGTTTCTATGGCATCGACTTCGCCACTCGTGCCGAACTCATCGCTAACGGTCTCGACAATGATGAGATTTGTCGTTCTATTGGCGCCGACTCACTCGGCTATCTCGACCTTGAGTCACTCATTGAAGCCACGAACCTGCCCAAGGACAACCTGTGTCGGGCGTGCTTCGATGGGGTCTACCCGGTGACAGTTCCAGACCCCGAGTTTCACTCCTCACCCATGTTTGAGATCCCGCTCGTATGAGTGAGCCACTTTCCTACGCATCCTCAGGTGTCGATGTTGAGGCTGGCGAGCGCGCTGTCGCGTTGATGCGTGCCTCTGTCGCGCGGGCAACGCGACCGGAGGCAGTCGGTGACTTCGGTGGCTTTGCGGGGCTCTTCGATGCATCGGCCCTCGCAAAATACCGACGACCCTTGTTGGCAACCTCGACAGATGGTGTGGGCACCAAGGTTGCAGTCGCCCAGCGGATGGACAAGCACGACACCATCGGCATTGATCTTGTCGCCATGGTTGTCGATGATCTCGTGGTGTGTGGCGCCGAGCCGCTCTTTATGACCGACTACATCGCGACTGGACGTGTGGTTCCGCAGCGCATCGCTGACATCGTGTCTGGCATCGCAGAGGGTTGTCGTCAGGCGGGATGTGCGTTGCTGGGCGGGGAGACCGCTGAGCACCCGGGGCTGCTCGAGCCCGATGAATACGACGTCGCAGGCGCAGGCACCGGAGTTGTCGACGCTGACAACTTGCTTGGCCCCGACAAACTTCGCGTGGGTGATATCGCGATTGCGATGCGCTCCTCGGGACTGCACTCCAATGGTTATTCGCTAGCGCGCGCGGTGTTACTCGGCGATGGCGGACCAGGGTTGCATACGCATCTCAACGAGTTTGGCCGTACGGTGGGTGAGGAGATGCTCGAGCCCACCCGCATCTACTCACTCGATTGCCTCGAACTTGCTCGCACCACTGATGTGCACGCGTTCAGTCACATCACAGGTGGCGGCCTCGCGGCTAACATCGCGCGCGTGCTGCCCGCACATCTTGCTGTTGACATTGACCGTGCAACCTGGCGTCCGCAGCCGGTCTTCGATGTGATTGCACAGCGGGTCGACCGTGCCGAGATGGAGCGCACATTCAACATGGGCGTCGGCATGATGGCCTTTGTCGCGCCGGAGTCAGTGGACGCCGCACTGAGGCTCTTGGCTCAGCGCAATGTTGATTCGTGGGTGTGCGGGACCGTACGCGATCGCCGCGATGGTGAGATGGGTGACGCCGAAGCAAAGGGTGGCAAGGGTGGCGCCGCCAGTGTGATCGGAGACTACGCGCGCTAGATCAGCCAGCGCGCTCGCGGTCCTCGTCTTCTTCGTCATTTTCGTAGTACTTCGCGTAGGGGTCGTCTTCTTCGGCGACCTCTGCTACTACTTCAACAACCTCGACGTATTCGTCGTGGGAGTCGCCCGCGAGTTCTGCCTGAAGTCGCGCAAAGTCCGTTTGCGGACCGCCGTACTTCAGTTCGCGGGCAACTTTCGTCTGCTTAGCCTTTGCCCGGCCGCGCCCCATGGCTCGACCCCCTTGGCCGGGGTATCCCGGCAGTAGTCACATGCCGACGCCTGTCATCGGCCTGAGGGTTAAGACTACCTCCCCGCCCTCGCGAGTGCAGCCCGGACGTCCCTCTTGCCGGAGCGAATCTTTGTCAGGACCCCGGGGGGCCACTGAGGTTGGCGAGCCGGGCTAGCGGGCCAGTCGGGTCCTCGAGCTGGGCCGGGTCGAGGTCGGCCACGTCGATCGCCGGGGCGCCCCACTGAGCCAAGGTCTTCTCGATGGAGCGCCGGGCCCGGTCCATCTTGCGAGCCACCATGCGTCTGGCCGCCCAGACCGTCTCCCGCTGCCTCAGGGCCGCTTCAATCGCCTCTGCCTGCCCGGTGGAACTGACCAGTCCGAAGGCCCGCTCCAGCCCCATACGAGCCTCAATGCGGTAGTCGTGCCCGAGGCGGATGAAGGTGCCGGGCTTGGATTGCATGGCGTTCTTGAGGTCCATCGTGGTCAGGATGAAGGTGGTGATCGGGCGGAACTTCGTCTCCCGAGGGACCAACGGCGGCCGGGTGGCTGGCGGCCCCATCCACCAGGGCGGTTGCAGGACCATCCGGAAGGAGAACATGGTCACTGGGTCGTCGTGGTGAACGATCATCAGGTGCCGCACGGTCGCCGGAGTGATCGGGCTGGCCTCGTCAGGTTCGGCAACCAGATCCACTCGGCCCTGTGGGTCGATCGCCGATGGGTGCTCGCGCCAGCGCTTCCAGAACTCGGTCAAGAACGGCACACCGAGGTACATGCCGCCCGAGACGCCAAGATGGTCAAGCGCCGGGACACCGACGTACGGCCCAGGCAGCGTGGCGACGTCAAGTGCAACTAACGCACCGAGGCTCTCACCGATGAGG
>JBIHZU010000140.1:0-4910 GCA_044240285.1 Candidatus Nanopelagicales bacterium
GGAGTCGCCGACGATTGGCCCATCGGATACAACGATCTCTTGCCCCACTACGAAGCCACAGACCGCGAATTTGGTGCCTCTGGGCTTGGCGGCAATCCTGCGTATCCGCCGAGTGCACCGCCGCCGGTGCCTCCATTGCCTATCGGGGCAACAGGACGCAAGGCGGCAGAGGGCATGAACAAGCTCGGGTGGCACTGGTGGCCCGGAATGAATGCGATGCCATCGGTCGATCACGGCGATCAGAGCCAGTGCAAGCGCTTCGGCGTTTGCAACATTGGCTGTCCGGCGGGCGCTAAAGGATCAACCGACATCACGCACTGGCCGGCTGCGATTCGACACGGCGCGAAAATGATCACGGGCGCGCGCGTCAAAGAGGTGACCCTGAATGAAAAGGGCCTCGCCAATGGCGCCGTGTACATCGATCGGCAAGGTGTGGAGAGGTTTCAGCCAGCATCTGTCGTGGTACTTGCGGCGAACGGCCTAGGAACGCCACGAATCATGTTGATGTCGTCGTCGGCCAAATACCCGAATGGTTTGGCGAATTCCTCGGGACTCGTCGGCAAGCGACTCATGCTGCATCCCTGCGCGACAGTCTCTGGGATTTTCGACGACGAGCTTGATGAAATCGGTCCCAGTGGATCGAAACTGGGATCGATGCAGTTCTATGACACGGATGCATCGCGTGGATTTGTACGTGGTGCGTACTGGACCCTGTACGACCCTGTCGGTCCGATGATCAGTCTGGCTCGCCAGATGTTCGGTGAAGGTAATGAGAAGCTGCCATTTTGGGGTGAGCACTTCACCGAACGGATCAAGGAGCAGGTCAGACATTCGATCATCTGGGGAATCATCGCAGAGGATTTGCCGGAGGAAGGCAACTTCGTTTCGCTTGACTCGAATCTGACGGACTCAGACGGGCTACCTGCGGCAAAGATCAATTACCGACGATCTGAGAACACGAGTCGCTTGATTGATTTTAACGTCGAGCGCGCTACAGAGGCGCTCGTTGCCGCAGGAGCACGGCGAACATTCGTTGTTTCGCGCAATGCTCCGCCGGGACATCTGCTTGGTACAGCTCGTATGGGTGACGACCCGGGCACCTCAGTTGTCGATCGTTTTGGTAGATCGCATGACATCCCCAATCTCTATGTCGTTGATGGAAGCGTCTTCGTTACGGCGCCACCGGTCAACCCGACATCGACGATTGCGGCAATCTCGAAGTGGATTGCCGTCAACCTGGTGCGACAGGCCGGCGATCAGGTGGTCCCAGCATGACGTCAAACCCATCGAGCGCATCTGCTGGAGATCTACTCACCCCGTTACAACGTGAAAGATTTGCGCAAATTGCCGACGTACTTATTGTTGGAGTGGATGGCTTCCCTAACCCCTCAGAAATTGGCATCCACAACACCTGGATCGACTTGGCCTTAACCACCTGGCCGGCGATGCAAGATGTGGTGCGTGCCGTCACCGATATGGAAGGTGATGCAGAAACTGTCGTGTCGGAATTACGAACTTCACAGCCGCAACTCTTTGCCGGCTTTGGGCTGATCACTGGAGGCGCCTACTTCATGCATCCGAAGGTGCGGGCTCTCTTGTCCTATCCC
Organism: Candidatus Nanopelagicales bacterium; assembly: GCA_044240285.1. Lineage (GTDB taxonomy): Bacteria > Actinomycetota > Actinomycetes > S36-B12 > S36-B12 > CAINMH01. Next base: position 1,608 of record JBIHZU010000140.1, read on the forward strand.
GCTGCAACGCTGGTGGAGAATCCACCTTTAGAGGGCGAGTGGGAGTACTACCTTGAGGATGGACTTCTCGACCCAGTAATCCAGCGCGGCGCATTTATGAGACCGGTGCCGGAGGCGTGAAGGTTCTGGTTGCGCTCAAACACGTTGGTGCAGTCTCAGGGGTCCTCGAAGTCGATGGTGACCACATTGACCCGGCCTTCCTGGAATTTGCCATGAGCGATGCTGACGGGTACGCCGTCGAAGCTGCTCTTCTCATGCGAGATCGAGCAGAGGCAGAGGAAGTTGTCGTCGTCACATGCGGAGGCGAGCCCGCGACAGCAGTAGTGCGGGATGCGATGAGCATGGGTGTCGATCGAGGATTTCGGATGAGTACAGAAGATATGGGCTTTGATCCCCTTGCCGTAGGGCGGGTGCTGTGTGAGGCCGTCACGTCGGAGTGTCCTGATCTACTGCTCGTGGGCGTGCAATCCTCGGACCTAGGGCAGCAGTCTGTTGGGCCGGCAACTGCGGCATTACTCGGCTGGCCCTGTGTTGTAGGCGCTACCGCCGTGCAGGTCGACGGGAAAACTCTCACGGCCCACCGTGAACTGGAAGGCGGTGCTCAGGAAATAGTCTCCTGCGAACTTCCTGCCGTGGTCACCGTGCAGACCGGTCCCCATCAGCCGCGTTATGGTTCCTTTAAAGACAAGATGGCTGCCAAAAAGGCAGAGATCCCCAGTCGTACCACTGGGGTCACGCCACGTGTAAGGGTTGCGGCCATGCGGCCTGCAATCAGTACAGGTAACGCCGAGTTCATCTCGGGGGATCCTCGAAGCATCGCGGAGAAGTTACTCGAGATGGTCAGGGCTGAGCAGTGACTGCGATTGTTGTCTTAGCGGAGGTCAGCGATAGTGACTTTGATCCGATTACGGCAGAGTTAGTGTCAGCAGCGCTCCAGACGGGCGCTGAAGAAGTACACGTTGTTGCCTGGGGCCTAACGCAATCACAAGCGGTGGGATACGAGGGAGTTAAATCCATACTGCTTGCTGAGTCCACCCCCAACTCGGTAGAACAGATTAAGGAACTCATTCATCAGGCGCTCACGCGCACTCAGGCCACGTGTGTTGTGGCATCTTTCAACTGGCGTAACACTGAGTTCGCAGCGTCTGTTGCGGCGATGAACGACATGTCGATCGTGACGGATTGTCTTTCACTGGAAACCCAGCCCTCGGGCTGGCGCGTGTCTCGTCCCGCCTATTCAGGGAAGGTGGAGGTAGATCTGCACGTTGATGGCGGGCTAGTTGCGCTGCTCCGTGACCGAGTCTGGCCAGCAGCCCAAAGAGACCCGGTGCCAGTCGTGACAATGTCAACCTTGACGAGTGTCTCCGCTGTGTCACAAGTAGGAAGTACCGAAGCACCCCAATCTGGAGTCGACCTCAACTCTGCGGGCGTCATCTTCGCAGTAGGGCGAGGATTGGGAGCTGAGGGCGTTCCTGAATTTGTTGAACTCACCAATCGGCTCGGAGTGGCGTTAGGCGCATCGCGGCCAGTAGTTGATGCTGGTTGGCTGCCACATGCGCATCAGATTGGACAGTCCGGCACCTCAGTGGCGCCGCGACTCTATGTCGCCTTTGGGATCTCCGGAGCGATGCAGCACCTTGTCGGGATTCGCAAGGCTCAGCGGATTGTCGCGATCAATACAGATCCTCAGGCGCCCATTTTTTCTATCGCAGACGTCGCCGTTGTTGCCGAAGGAACTGAGGTAGTAAAAGCAATGTTGGATTTGCTGCCTAGTTCCTAGATCCGCTCAATGAGGGTCGCGGTCCCTAAGCCTCCACCGCAGCACATGGTGACGAGCCCTAGCTGACCATCGAGATCCTCCAGCTCGTGGAGGAGAGTGGTGATAAGGCGCGCGCCAGTGGAGCCCAGTGGATGACCGAGAGCGATTGCTCCACCTCGAGGGTTGACTCGGTCCATAGCCGGATCAAACTCCTTCTGCCACGCGAGGACCACAGATGCGAAGGCTTCGTTGATCTCGATCACGTCGAGGTCAGATATCGACAGGCCATTGCGCTCCAGGATCTTTCGGGTTGCCGGAATTGGTCCGGTGAGCATCGTCACCGGATCTACGCCGAGTGTCACCTGATCGACTATGCGCGCACGAGGCCGTAGCCCGAGTGAATCCGCCTTGGTCCTGCTCATAATCAGTAACGCCGCCGCGCCATCGGAGATCTGTGACGAATTCCCTGCGGTGACTCTTCCGCCGATATTCCTAAATATTGGCTTGAGGGCGCCAAGCGACTCAACGGATGAGTCAGCACGGATACCCTGGTCAAGAGTGACCAATCCCGACGGTGTTTTGATCCCGATGATCTCTCGCTCAAAGGACCCTCCGACCGTTGCTGCATGAGCTCGTGCGTGGGATTGGGCTGAGAACGAGTCCATGGCCTCTCGTGAGATATCCCAAGTGTCAGCCAGACGTTCCGCTCCCTCGCCTTGAGGTACCAGCGAGTACCTTTCAAGCAGTTGATCGGTGAACGCAGCCCCCCACTCCTTCTGCGCCCCTTCGTTGACCTTGAAGCCGACTCGTCCCATGTGCTCGACGCCACCAGCAATCACTACGTCATTGACACCGGCGGCGATACTAAGCGCCGCAAAGTTGACTGCCTGCTGACCAGAGCCGCAGCGGATATCTAATGTGGTGGCCCCTGTTTCGATGGGAAGGCCCTCCGCAAGCCAAGCATTGCGCCCGATACCAAGTGACTGCTCGGCAATCTGATAGACGCATCCGACGATCAGATTCTCTACCTCTGCAGGGTCTATCCCCGTTGTTTCCAACAGCCCGACTAACGTCTGGCCTAGCAGGTCTACGGGATGGAGATCCTTGTACAAACCCTTTTCGGGGTGACTTCGTCCAACAGCCGTACGAACGGCACCGACGATGACTGCGTCACGCCCTTGTTGAGGCATTGCGTTCCCACCTTCATTGGTTATGGGGATGACAGGCCCAACAAATTGGCCATATTGCCGCCCAGAATCATGTGGACTTCCTCGTCGGTGAGGCCGATACGTCGAAGAGTGTCTACATCTTGCTCGGGATCACTCATGGGCCAGTCCGACCCAAAGACGATCCGGTCGGCTCCATGGCGTCGGACTACATCACGAACGATTTCCGGTGCGACACTCACCAAACCGGGCGGCCAAGAGGTGTCGAGGTACACGGGGAGCCCTTGAATGTATGCAGCTGCTTCCTCATGTCTGCGGTATCCCCCGAAGTGGCAGGCAACGACATCTAGTCCAGGCAATGCTTCGATGAGGTTGCGT
>JBIHZU010000141.1:0-4894 GCA_044240285.1 Candidatus Nanopelagicales bacterium
GATGAGGTACCACATTTTACGTCGACCAACGAAGTTGATGGAGGCTTCACCGGAGTAGAGCCGGTGCCCCAGCGATCCAAGTCCCATCAGAGCTCGCCTCCCTCGGGTGAGTCGCCATTCTTTTCGGCGGCCGCTTGTGCCTTTGCCGCCGACACAGACTTACGGCCTTTCGTTGTGGTCGTCACCAACGAGCGCCCCCCGAGTCGACGCGGATCAAGTCCAGTCATCGCACTTCCTCGTTGCAGCCAACCCGTCCGACCGAACAGCACCACAAGTGGGCGCGTGAACAAGAACGCAACGATAACGTCGACGACTGTCGTGAGTCCTAATGCGAAGGCGAAACCTTGAACGCCGCCAATTGCCAAAAAGAACAGCACAATTGCCGCTAGCAAAGACACAAAGTCAGCGGCGAGAAGGGTGCGACGAGCCCGAGACCAACCGGCGTCCGTCGCTTGACGAAGCGACTTGCCGTCCCGAATTTCGTCTCGAATTCGTTCGAAGTACACGATGAACGAGTCAGCTGTGATACCGATAGAGACGATCGCTCCGGCAATTGCCGCCAAGGTGAGGGCGAGTCCCGTGGAATTCCCCATCCCCACGAATGCCGCGTAAGTCATGCCACCAGCAAGTATGAGACTGAGCGCTGCAATAACGCCCAAAGCGCGGTAGTAGAAGAGCAGGTAGAGCATCACCAGGACCAAGCCGATGATGCCAGCAATGATTCCGCCGCGAAGTTGATCCGCTCCCAGCGTCGGTGACACGCTCGTCACCTCGGAAATCTCCAACTTCACCGGAAGCGCGCCGTAGTTGAGAACGTTCGCGAGATCCTCGGCGGACTGCTTATCGAAGTCGCCGGTGATTGAGGCATTACCCCCAATAATCGCCTGATCAAAACGTGGCGAAGACACCACCACACCGTCGAGCACGATAGCGAATGCGTTGCAAGGGCCGGGAACGCCGACCTGGCAATCGGGAAGCGCGACAAGTTCCTGGGATGTCTTTGTCAAAGCCCTAGAGCCCTCAGAATCAAAGGTCAGATTGACCGACCAACCACCCACCCCCTGCTGCGGCGGTTGCGCGGAAGCGGAGGCCACGTTCGTCCCACGGATGAATGCGGGCTGCAGGTTGTACTTCAGCCCGCCGCCCTGTAGGCAGGTGCCAAGCCACAAAGTGGGGTCATCCGGGGTGCCGCCTGCGGCAGTCTCGGGATTAGTGCAATCCAGCGCCAGTACCCGCTCTTGGTACGCAGCGTCATTTTCGGGCGCCTGGACGATCTCAAGCACGGGGGTGACCGTAGGCGAGGGTGACGGCGTCGGGGTCGGGGTGACCGTAGGCGAAGGTGACGGCGTCGGGGTGACCGTGGGTGAAGGTGACGCACTATCAGCGAGATTCGCAGATGCGCTCGCACTCTTTGTAGCCGACGCCGTGGGAGCTGGGGTCTGTGTGGGGCCCGCGGTAGGCGATGGAGTCGCGGTGGGACTTGGGCTCGGAGTCGGTTCGGGGGCGAGTGGCTGCGGTGGCAATTGATCCTGAACAGCTCGGAAGTCGAGCAATGCAGTGCGGCCCACCAACTCGACAAGGCGATCCGATGTGACACCTGGCACCGAGACCATGATGTTGCTGCCCACCACGGAGATCTCGGCTTCAGTCACACCTAGACCGTTGACTCGCTTGCGGATGATCTCCTGCGCCTGCTGAATCTGCACATCTGTGATGGGCTGACCGGCCGTGATTGGCAGAGGCGTCAAGATGACCTGCGTGCCGCCGCTGAGATCAAGTCCGAGCTTTGGAGTGAGGGAGTTACCCGGCCAAAAGGCCCATGCCGCGAGGCCGACCAACAGCGCAAGCAGCACGATCAACGAACGCCACGGACGTGGGTTGGACGGCGCAGCCATGAGACTCCTTGACTCTACGTGCTGGGATCAGGAATCGGTCGAGGAGGGATCGGGCGATTCAGGCAGGGCCTCAGGCTCTGTGACAATCTGCGAAATCGCTGCCTTAAGCATAGTGACGCGTACGCCCGGTGCGATCTCGAGATCAAACTTGTCGTCTCCTACAGACGCCACCGTGCCAAAAACTCCAGCGGTGGTCATGATCTTGTCGCCGGGACGCACGGTGCTCAACTTCTCCTGCAGTGCCTTGCGCTTCTTTTGCTGCGGGCGCATGACGAGGAGATAGAAAACGCCGATGATCAGGATGATTGGCAAGAAGGTTATAAGGGAATCCACCAGCACACCTTAGACGGAACCCTGCCGCTAAGGCACATTGGGGCGCGTGAGCCCCAGGTGTGCCCACGCACCGGGTCCTGCGACTCGCCCTCTGGGGGTACGAATAATGAGCCCAGCCCGCACCAGGAATGGCTCAGCAACCGTCTCGACGGTCTCTGGCTCCTCCCCCACAGCGACAGCCAGCGTGGAAAGGCCCACTGGCCCCCCGCCAAACTTGCCAATGAGGGCATCCAGCACCGCTCGATCGAGCCGATCAAGCCCCAGGGCATCAACTTCGTAGAGTTCGAGGGCGGCCTGAGCCACCTCAAGCGTCACGATTCCGTCGACATGCACCAAGGCGTAGTCACGAACGCGGCGCAGCAACCGGTTGGCGATTCGCGGGGTGCCACGTGATCGACCGGCGATCTCGATCGCAGCGGACTCATGAATCTCGACCTTGAGTAGCGCCGCACTCCTGACGAGGATCCGCTCGAGGTCTTCAGGTTCGTAAAAATCCATGTGAGCAGTGAACCCGAAGCGATCTCGCAGGGGCCCCGGCAGCAGCCCGGCACGAGTCGTCGCGGCTACGAGCGTGAACGGTGCGAGGTCAAGGGGTATCGCCGTTGCTCCAGGACCCTTGCCCACCATCACATCGACGCGGAAATCCTCCATCGCGAGATAGAGCATTTCTTCCGCGGCACGCGAGGTGCGATGACATTCGTCGAGAAAGAGGACTTCGCCTGGTTGCAGACTGGTGAGGACTGCGGCGAGGTCACCGGCGTGTTGAATGGCTGGGCCAGAGGTGATGCGAAGCGGAGCTTCGAGCTCGGCGGCGATGATCGTTGCGAGCGTCGTCTTGCCCAAACCGGGTGGGCCAGAAAGCAACACGTGATCAGCACTTCGACCTCGCAGGCGCGAGGCTTCTAGGACTAGACCCAATTGCGCCTTAACACGGTCTTGGCCGATGAAGTCAGCAAGGCGGGTTGGCCGAAGCGCACCCTCCACAATGAGATCTTCGGGCTCTTGATTCGCGTCGAGCAAACGATCATCGGCGGTCATACGCGATCCAAACTTCGCAGCGCCAGGCGCAACAAGGCGGACACATCGACGCTGTCATTTGCCTCCATGAGCGTCGCCTCATCAGAAATGGCATCTACCGCCGCATCTGCTTCGCGCCCACTCCATCCGAGGGACACCAAGCCCGCGGAGACAGAGTCGCGCCAGCCAGTGGGCTGGGTGACAAACTCAGAATCCCCAGCAACTGCCCCGAGTTTGCCCGTGAGCTCGATCACGAGACGCTGTGCGCCCTTTCGACCAACACCTGGCACCTTGGTCAACGTCACGAGATCGGATCTATCAATAGCCTTTCGCAAATCGGTTGGGCTTAGCGTCGCGATCATTGCGAGCGCAAGTCTCGGGCCAACGCCCGACACAGTCTGCAGGATCTCGAAGTCGCCTCGCTGTTCGGCGTTCGCGAAGGCGTACATGGTCCACGAGTCTTCTCGGACTACGAGTGCGGTGTGCACTGTCGCGATTTCGTCGGTGCGCAAATGGTTCAAGGAGCCAGTGGGGCACGTCAGTTGCATGCCCAGCCCGCCGACATCGAGCACGACACGTTCGAGACCGATCTCGACCACCCGGCCTCGAACAAACGCGATCATGAGACACGCGCCCGTTGCGCAGCAACCGCTGCAGCAAGTCGATCCTGAGCAGGTCCCCGCCATAAGTGGCAGATGGCTAGTGCTAGCGCGTCAGTCGCATCGGCAGGGCGGGGCATGGCATCAAGTCGTAGTAGCCGACACACCATGCTGGCAACTTGCTCCTTACCGGCGGTGCCTGAACCACTCACGGCGGCCTTCACCTCGCTGGGCGTGTGCAGACCCACGGGTAGTCCCCGTCGTCCAGCGGCCAAGATCGCAACGGCCCCAGCCTGGGCGGTCCCCATGACTGTTCGGACGTTGTGCTGGCTAAACACTCGCTCCACCGCCACTGCGTCGGGACGGAAAGCGTCTAGGACCGCCTCGAACTCAATCTCGAGCCCGCGAAGCCGCTCCGCTAAGGGGGAATCTGCGGGGGTGCGCACGACACGCACATCCACGAGAGAAACGCGACGACCAACTCCACCATCGACAACAGCCACGCCGCACCGGGTCAGACCCGGGTCAACACCCAACACGCGCACGACGTCTCCTATCGAACAAGTGTTCGCTAGCGTAGCGAAAAGAATCCGCCTACTGGCGTACCGCGCGCGCCTTCGGCGTGCCGTCCCCCTTGCGCGGAGGAGACAGCGGATCCCAGGAGCCGACCGGGCTGCCGGTCACCTCAGCGAACCCGGCTCGGAGGTCCTCCACGAGGGCATTCAGATCAGGGACAGCACGGTCATCGGCCGAGAGACCGACAAAAGCCGAACCGTCGTAAGTGATCATCGTGACGTTCACTGCGGCGCCGATCGTGGCCACCAACGGGTAGACCCCCACCATCCGTGCTCCGGCGAGGTAGAGCGGAATGGGCGGTCCCGGCACGTTGCTGGTCGTCACGTCACTCGTCTTCGCGGCTTGGGCCAAAATCGGCACCGGGACAAGCCAACTCACATCAGCTAATGGATCCGCGAGGCGCAGCGCAGGCTCGGCGCGCCACTGAGCCACCTGCTCGTGCGCAATTTCCATGCGCTCCCCCACGGTCAACCC
>JBIHZU010000142.1:0-4831 GCA_044240285.1 Candidatus Nanopelagicales bacterium
GCCCTCTTCCGACGTGAGGACTCTCGATTCTTTAGGAAAGTCTACGTCGAGCGCACTCATTTCTTCTTCGAAAAATACGGTGCACGAGCAATCGTGCTCGCGCGTTTCGTGCCCGTAGTGCGCACGTTTATCACCGCCACCGCGGGTGTTGGACGCATGGACTTCCGCAAGTTTGTCGCCTTTTCTGCACTCGGCGCACTTTTCTGGGCAGTCGGCGTGACGCTTTTGGGCTATTGGCTGGGCCAAGTCGAGTTTGTGAGTAAGAACATCGAATTGATTCTGATCTTGGTGGTCGTGATCAGTGTGGTCCCGTTGATCATCGAGTTCGTACGCCACCGCCGCCAGCGCGGTAAGGCGTGATCACACAGCGCAACTGGTCAGGCGAGACCTAGATCTTCTAGGGAGTAGGCCGCGTAGTAATCGAGCCCTGCGGCACGAACGGCGTCGCCGGCACCGCGATCGACAATCACAGAGACGCCAACGATCACAGCGCCCTCTTCGCGAAGAGCCTCGACGGCCGTCAACACCGAACCGCCAGTTGTGGAAGTGTCCTCAACGGCAAGCACGCGCCGATCGGTGGTCAACGTGCCCTCGATGCGTCGGTGCAGACCATGCTGCTTCTCGGCCTTGCGAACAACGAATGCGTCCATGCGCCCACCACGCGCGGCAGCCGCATGCAGCATGGCGCCCGCAACTGGATCGGCTCCCAGAGTGAGGCCACCCACCGCGGTGTAGTCCAAGTGAGCTGTGAGGTCCAACATCACCTGTCCGACGAGCGGTGCCGCCTCACCATCGAGGGTCACACGACGCAGATCGACGTAGTAATCGGCTTCACGGCCACTAGAGAGAGTGACTTTCCCGTGCACAACGGCCTTATCGAGGATCTGCTGACGGAGGGCAACCCACGCGGGCGTGCTGCGGATATCGGACATGCGCCCAACTCTATGGGGTCAGCCGGCCAGGAATCTCACGGGAGCCGATGGAGCGCTGGTGCCCACAGCATTGACTGCGTAGGCCGTACAGGAATAGCGCGCACCAGCCACCATTTTGGTGATAGTAGCTTTGCCATTAGAACCGATGGGAGCCTTCAGGGTCGGGCGGTTCAGAGCCGTGCAGCGTACGTATTTCGCCGTGATCTCCGAGCCATTGTCGACGAACCCTCGGATACCGAATACAGCACTGCGCTGGCCGACCACGACCCGTCGAATTTCAAGCGCACCCGGTCGTGCGGCGGGTACATATGCTTGAGCGCTGGTGACGGAGGACTTATTGGTACCCAGAACCGCATAGGAGGAGACCAAGTAGCGCTCGCCATTGATCAATCCCGAGATCACGCACGACGCATTCTCCGTGTCGTCTGGTGCATACACGGCACACGAGTGTGTATGGCCCGCAGAGTCCTTAGCCACCGCCCAGAAAGCCGTGGGTTGGGGGCCATTCACTGCGGCATGCATACGCACAGTCAGGGCCCGGGCTGACACAACTGCTTTGACGAGGACCGGTTTTTGTGGAATTCCCACCATTGGTGGATCGAAACTCACACGTTGCTGTTTGAGGAAAGATTCATAGCCCGCGATCCGCGTATAGACGCCAGGGTCGCGCGCCGCGCAGGTAGGAGGGCCCCAACTCACGATGCCCACCAACCGCATCTCTACTCCGGTCCCTGCAAGGAGCGGTCCACCAGAATCACCTACACATGTGTCCACGATTTGCGAGTTGCGGTAACCCTGAGCACACAACTGCTTGTTCGCATATACCGAGTCGTTGACGCCATAGCCGTTAAAGCGCTTTCCGTTGACCTCATACGAATCGCCGCCACCGCACGAAGACGCCGGGAATATCGTCAGCGGCGCAACACGGAAGAGATTGGGATAGCCATCGTCATCAAGCGACTGGTCCGTTGTCCCCCATCCTGCAGAGAAGGCTGGCGAACCACCAACGACGAGCGCAGAATCATCTGCGGCTGGGACCGCATACGGCACTCCCACCATGTCCGCTTCAAGTGTGATGACGGCGATGTCATTGAGAATCAAGTCGCTGTCGTACGCCGGGTGAATCACGTAGGACTTCACGACCCCGATCGTGGAATCCAGAGATGACAATGCACCGTTGCCCATCGAGCCCACGACGAGTTCACCGTCTTCCCACGAGGTGTCAGAGAGGCAATGCGCAGCGGTGATCACCTTGCGCGGACCCACAAGAGTGCCGCCACAGACGTGGCGATAGCGGCCACCGTACATGTCACCCCGGCTGCCGTAGTCCTTCTCGCCGATCGCAACAAGGAACGGGAATTGGTCGACATCGGTGGAATCGCCGTTGACAACCGCCGTGCTCGGGGAAGCCAGACCCCCTACGACTACGCCAATGGCCGCGACCGCCCCTAGGGCGGCCCGGATCCAGCGTTGACCGGTCAACATGCCTCTAAGGTACGCCACACTGTGCTTATGAGTCGCGCCATGATCACCGGAGCCACCGCCGGCATCGGTCTCGCCTTCGCCCGCTCGCTAGCCGCGGCAGGCCACGATCTGGTCCTGAATGCAAGGGATGCCACACGTCTTGAGCAGGTCGCAGCTGATCTTCGGGCGGCTTCCCGGGTCGACGTGGAGATCCTGGTGGCCGATCTCAGTGATCGTGGGCAATGCCGAGCGGTCGAGGCAAGACTGTCCGATCCCCACCGGCCCATAGAGATCTTGATCAACAATGCGGGGTTCGGCATAAACGAAACTTTCGTTGATTCGACCATTGATGACGAGCAGCGCCTACTTGATGTTTTGGTCACTGCCGTCATGCGCCTCACGCATGCAGCGGTTCCGGGGATGCTCGCTCGCGGGTCTGGTGCGGTCATCAACGTCAGCAGTGTTGCGGGCTGGATTCCGAGTGGGACGTACTCAGCGGCCAAGTCGTGGGTGACAGTGTTTTCGGAAAGTCTCTATGCCGAACTTGCGGGCACTGGTGTTCACGTCACAGCGGTGTGCCCCGGCTATACACATACCGAGTTCCATCAACGTGCGGAAATGAACATCTCAGAGATTCCGCAGTGGATGTGGCTCGATGTCGACGAAGTCGTACAACGAGCACTTGCAGATGTGCGGCGCGGACACGCAGTGAGTGTGCCCGGAAGGCAATACAAGCTGCTTTCAGCTCTCGCGCGACACGCGCCACGGGCACTCGTGCGCAGAGCGACTGCTCGAACGATGCATTAGGACGCCTCGACTACTGCAGCAATTACGTCACCTGCAAAATCGGAGGATACGGCCCAGCCGCGTAGTTGTGCGCTATGAGCAATGGATTCGTCGGATGTCACAACCGTGACTGGCGCGTCCGGCCAATCACTCGCTCCGACAGTTGGTAGAACGGGCTCGATAAAGACATATGCAGCGATCTGCCGTCGCGCAGCTCGCTGCGATACCGCAAATGCAGGGATTCCCGCGCAGGCATCTCCTACTGCAACCACGACAAATGGTGCCGTGATGAAACCTTGCTCCACCACCTCGACTACACGCATGGCTGCAGTCGGGACCCAGTCGCCGAGCCCAGAGACCTCGATCACAGGTACGTCGAGTACGACCACCAGGTTATCGTCAGACACAAGAATCACACCGCTTGCCACACGAACACCTTAGGCGGACGTAGGGTTGGAACGTGGATCGCCTCGTACCTCGCATGCGTCTTCATGCCGCCTCAATCTTCGGCGAGATGTCCGTGCTGGCCACAAAGATGGGCGCCATCAACTTGGGCCAAGGCTTTCCCGACACGGATGGACCACAGATCCTCAAGGACGCCGCGATCGCCGCGATTACCGAGGGTCGGGGCAATCAATACCCTCCTGTGCACGGATTGTCGGTGTTACGTGAGGCGATTGCTCTACATCAGCAGCGGTTCTATGGCCTCTCGATTAATCCAGACACCGATGTCGTCGTTGGCACAGGAGCGAGTGAGATTCTCTCCGCGGCCCTCCTCGCCTTGGTGGATGCCGATGATGAAGTGATCATCTTCGAGCCATGGTTCGACGTCTATGACGCAGGTATTTCTCTTGCACGGGGTCGCCGAGTTGCTGTGCCCCTCCGCCCACCGACCTTCCGTCCCGACATCGATGCGCTGCGAGCAGCCATCACTCCCCGAACCAAAGTTCTCTTGATCAACAGTCCACACAACCCGACGGGGACGGTCTTCACACTCGCAGAACTTCAAGCGATCGCTGACATTGCCATCGAACACGACCTCATTGTCATCAGCGACGAGGCGTACGAACATCTCTGGTACACCGGCCACCCGCACATTCCCATCAGCACACTGCCTGGCATGTTCGAGCGTACGGTCACTGTCGGTAGTGGTGGAAAGTGCTTCTCCTTCACCGGTTGGAAGGTCGGTTGGGCGAGCGGCCCTCGAGATCTCATCGCTGCCGTCCGAGTAGTGCGCCAACATCTCTCTTTCGTTTCTGGCGGCCCATTCCAGTGGGCGATGACGGCGGGACTCGACCTACCTGATTCCTACTTCACGGAATTTCGCGCCGATCTCGAATACAAACGCGACATTCTGACCTCGGGTCTGCGCGAGATGGGACTTGAGGTTCTTCCGTCGCAAGGAACGTACTTCGTCATGACAAATGTGCGGCCACTTGGCTTTGAGGATGGTATGCAGTTCTGCAGAGAAGCCGCCGAGAGAGCACGTGTAGTTGCGATTCCCGTTCAAGCACTGTGTGCAGATCCACTAATCGGTGGCGCGTACGTCCGCTGGGCCTTCTGTAAGCAGCCCAGCGTTCTCCGAGAGGCTACTGAGCAACTCACGGCTGCGTTCTCCTAGCAGCTCATTTCACCACGAAGGCTCTGGC
>JBIHZU010000143.1:0-4745 GCA_044240285.1 Candidatus Nanopelagicales bacterium
GCGGGTGACTCCACCAGAAATAACTTCGTGTTCTGCCGCGAGTTCGAGTTCCATCTCGGCGCGCTGTTGCTCATCGCTGAGTTCGGCGAGTCTGCGTCGATGCAAGATGCGCACGGCCGCGACCGAACCCATGACGGCAACCTCTGCATTGGGCCACGCGAATACGCGAGTAGCACCGAGCGAAGCAGAGTTCATGGCGACGTATGCACCGCCGTATGCCTTGCGTGTCACGACGGTTACGCGCGGCACAACACACTCGGCGAAAGCGTGCAGTAATTTTGCGCCGCGACGTACGACGCCTTCCCACTCTTGCCCGACGCCGGGAAGATAACCCGGGACGTCGACAAGGACAACAAGCGGCACCGCGAAGGCGTCACACATACGCACAAAACGTGATGCCTTCTCTGCACTAGATGAGTCCAAGCAACCACCAAGGCGCAGCGGATTATTGGCCACAATGCCAATGGTGCGCCCGCTGAGGCGACCCAGCGCGGTGACAATGTTGGGGGACCAGAGCTCGTGAAGTTCGACGACCGAGCCCGGATCGCAGAATCCGAAGACGAGCGGGTGCACGTCGTATGCGCGGCGCGCAGAGTCAGGCAGAAACGCGCCAAGATCGGTGTCTTCAACTGCATCAAGGTCCAGCGAGCCTTGTCGACCAAGGAGCAGACACAGTCTGCGGGCCTGCTCAAGCGCGTCTTCTTCAGATTCGGCAACGATGTGCACCACACCACTACGCCGGCCATGTGGTTCTGGGCCGCCGAGGCGAAGCATGTCGACGTCCTCGCCGGTGACCGAACGAACAACTTCTGGTCCGGTAACGAAGATCCGGCCCTCGGGCGCGAGAATCACAATGTCGGTGAGGGCCGGACCGTATGCAGCACCGCCAGCTGCTGGCCCAAGCACGACGGAAATTTGCGGGACTCGACCTGAAGCGCGAGTCATGGCTGCAAAAACTCGACCCACTCCGTCGAGACTGGCCACACCTTCACGCAGGCGAGCTCCGCCAGAGTGCCACAGCCCAACGATGGGCGCGTTGTCAGCAACGGCACGGTCATAGGCAGCCACGATGGCGCGACAGCCATCCGTGCCCATCGCCCCGCCCTGCACTGTGGGATCCGTGGCGAACGCGACGACATTTGCGCCACTGATGTAGCCCACAGCGCTGACCGCACCCCGGTCATCTGCCGGTGTGATGAGGGTGAATTCGCCATTATCGAAGAACGCGCCGAGTCGCACTAAGGGCGAACGTACATCTTCACTCACTAGGCACTCCTGAACGCAACGGCGATGTCGTGCCCACCGAACCCGAATGAGTTCTTTAGAGCAGCGATGTCGCCGGCTGGAAGCGGTCGCGGCTGCGATCGCGTCACGTCAAGATCGACCTGCGGGTCCATGTTGTGCAGATTGGCAGTCGGGGGAGCCAGGCGGTGGTAAAGCGCGAGGATCGTGAAGACGGACTCCACTGATCCGGCGCCACCCAGCATGTGACCGGTCATCGACTTCGTGGCGCTGATGATGGCTTGCGAGTTGGCGCCAAGCGCTGAACGGATGGCCATTGCCTCGGCGACGTCACCTTGCGGAGTTGATGTTGCGTGCGCATTGACGTGCACAATGTCGAGGGGGCTGAGATCGGCCTCTTCCAGCGCGTAGCGCATTGCCCGAGCAGCACCCAGTCCTTCGGGATCTGGCTGAGCAATGTGGTGACCGTCCGCGGTGAGACCGGCACCAGCGACGTAGGCGTAAATCCGGGCACCGCGTGCACGAGCGAACTCTTCGGATTCGAGCACGAGTGCCCCTGCTCCTTCGCCCATGACAAAGCCATCACGATCAATGTCGTATGGACGTGAGGCAGCGTTGGGGTCGTCGTTGCGAATAGAGAGCGCCCGCATCGCTGCGAACCCGGACATTGTCAACTGATGAATGGCTGCTTCGGTGCCGCCCGCCACGACGATATCGGCGCGTCCATTGCGGATCATCTCTGCGCCGTACGCGATGGCCTCAGCACCGGAAGCGCATGCGCTCACGGGGCTGTGTACGCCGGCGAGCGCGCCAAGATCGAGGCCAACGAAGGCCGCGGGGCCATTGGGCATCAGCATGGGCACGGTGTGCGGGGAAATGCGCGAAGGACCGCGTTCTAGGAGCAGGTCATAGGCGCCGAGCATGGAGAGGATGCCGCCGATGCCGGTTGCTGTGACTGCGCCCAGCCGTAGTGGATCAACTTCGGGACTGCCGGCATCTGCCCATGCTTCGCGGGATGCGACTACCGCAGCCTGCTCACATCGGTCCATCTTGCGAGCCTCAACCCGATCGAGCACTGACTCAGGATCAACGGCCATGAAAGCAGCGATCTTGCACGGCAAGTCCTGATGCCAGTCCGCGGGAGTGCGGGAAAAGCCAGGCTCGGCGCGAAGTAGACGTGCCCAGGTGGACGGTACGTCACCGCCTAGGGGCGTGGTGGCCCCCAGGCCGGTGACGACAACGTTGCGACTCACAGATTTCTCCGATGTAGTTCGGGGCGATCAGCCCTTGGCGTTCTCGATGAAGTCGACGGCGTCGCCGACGGTCTTGAGGTTCTTCACTGCATCGTCGGGGATCTTGACGCCCCACTTGTCTTCAGCAGCCATGACAACCTCAACCATCGAAAGCGAGTCGATGTCCAGATCATCAGTGAAGGACTTTTCTGCGCTGATGTCGGAGACCGGGACGCCTGCGACGTCGTTGACGATCTCGGCGAGGCCAGCGAGGATCTCTGCGTTTGCCATGGTGTGCCTTTCGGTGTGTGGTGATTGCGGTGTAGTGCGTGACTAGTGCCGTAGTGGTGCGGGTGGAAGCGATACGACTTGCGATGCGTAGACGAGACCTGCTCCGAATCCGATCATCAAAGCAGTACCACCGTACGGGATCTCTCCATCAGACAGCATTCGATCCATGGCGAGCGGGATTGAGGCGGCTGAGGTGTTGCCGGTGTATTCAATATCACGGGCTACTGGCACATGGCTGGGGAGCTTGATCGCCTTAATCAGGGCGTCGGTAATGCGCATATTGGCTTGGTGCGGGAGGAAGGCGTCGAGGTCGTCAGCGGTGATGCCCGCAGCAAGAAGTGCCTCTTCGGCCACCTTGCTCATGTCGCCGATCGCCCAACGAAATACTGCCTGACCCTGCATAGTGAGCGTCGGAAAGTCGCCGCCGTGATCCCGGTATTCTACAAATGACTGCGTCATGCTGATCGCCTCGCGCTGCTCACCCAGTGCGCCCCAGACCACCGGACCGATAGCAGGTTCATCGGATGGTCCCAGAATCACTGCGCCAGCGCCATCGGCAAAAAGAAACGCGGTGCCGCGATCGGTCGTACTAGTCCAATCTGAAAGTTTCTCGACACCGATAAGGAGCACGTATGTGGCAGCGCCGGAACGAATCGCGCCATCGCCGAGTGCGATTCCGTAACAAAAGCCCGCGCACGCTGAACTAATGTCGGTGGCTGCAGCATTAAGCGCTCCAAGCCGGTATGACACCTCTGCTGACGCGGAGGGGGTGACGTGAGGGTGCGTGACCGTCGCGACGAGGACCAACCCGATGTCCGCTGGAGCAACGCCGGAGCGTTCAATCGCGACACGTCCTGCTTCGCACGCGAGATCGACGACGCTTTGATCGGGAGCGGCCCATCTACGCTCCCTAATTCCCGAACGTTCACGAATCCACTCATCTGAGGAGTCGATCAATTCGCAGATCTCTGTGTTTGTCACCACACGGTCAGGTCGGTAGGCACCGACGGACATAATCCGAGAAAACGCAGCACCGGTCGCGGCGCGAAACTTGGCCACTACATGTCCTCTGAGCCCGGCACTGGGTGCAGGCGCACCAGCGGCTGACCGGGCGCGACCGGATCGCCAGCCTGAGCAAGGACTTCCACGACCACGCCGCCATGCGGTGCCACGATTTTGGTGGTTTCGCGACGACTCGTGACCGTACCGACCACTGAGCCCGGAGCAAGTTCGGCTCCGGCAACAACGTGTGGTTCTGGGGTGAATGCGCCTTTGCTCGGTGATACGAGCATTCGCCATGTGGGGGTGCTTTCCATCTGATTGGGTCGCCCGTGCCGAGCGATGATGTCCCATGCTGCTGGGAGGTCTTCTGGGGTGTTGACCGCGAGGGTCTCCACTCCGGGCAATGCCCGCTTGATGAGACCGGTCAGGACTCCAGCCGGCGGGATCTCGATAACTGCAGTGACGCCGAGATCTTCCATGGTCGCCATGCACAAATCCCAGCGCACCGGGTGTGCCACCTGCGTGACGAGCCTTCGAAGAACGGTGCGTCCATCGTGTACGACCGTGCCATCCGTGTTTGAGATGAGGCGTGATCGCGGATCGTGGACGGAGATAGCGCGCGCATATCCACCCAGAATGGAGACTGCAGACTCCATGTGTTGAGTGTGGAATGCGCCAGCGACCTGCAACTCTCGCACCCGGGCCTTTTCGGGCGGGTCGGCAGCGAAGGCGGCGAGTTGCTCGAGGGTGCCAGCAACCACAATTTGGCCAGCCCCATTGCGGTTCGCAGCGGTAAGCCCGTGCAACTCGGCTTTTGCGACTACCTCATCGGGGTCGCCACCCAGCACGGCGCTCATGCCGGTGGGCGTCCGGGCGGATGCGGCTGCCATCGCACGCCCGCGTTCGCGTACGAACACCATGGCCTGCTCCGCAGTCAGAACACCGCCGGCTGCAGCAGCAGTGATCTCACCGACGGAA
>JBIHZU010000144.1:0-4718 GCA_044240285.1 Candidatus Nanopelagicales bacterium
TCCACCGATGTACTTCGTTGCCGAGTGCACCACGATGTCAGCGCCCCACTCAAAGGGACGAATGAGGTACGGGGTCGCGACAGTGTTGTCGATGATGAGCGGCACGCCGACCTCATGGGCGATAGCTGATACGCCTTGGATATCGAGGATGTCGTTCTTGGGGTTCGAGATGGACTCACCGTAGAACAACTTGGTGTTCGGGCGCACGGCCGCACGCCACGAGTCAAGGTCATCTGGATCGTCGACGAAGGTGACCTCGATGCCGAACTTCGGCAACGTGTAGTGGAACAGGTTGTACGTGCCACCGTAGAGGCTCGGGCTCGACACCACGTGATCGCCGACCTCGGCGATGTTGAGGATGGCAAGGGTCTCTGCAGCCTGACCGCTGGACACGAGCAGCGCAGCAACGCCACCTTCGAGCGCAGCGAGGCGCTCTTCGACCACGGCCTGCGTCGGGTTCATGATGCGCGTGTAGATGTTGCCGAATTCCTTCAACGCAAACAGGTTCGCGGCATGTGCCGAGTCATTGAATGTGTAGGACGTCGTTTGGTAGATCGGCAGAGCTCGAGAGTTTGTCGTGGCGTCCACAACCTGCCCCGAGTGGACCTGCTTTGTCTCAAAAGACCAGTTGCTCATTAGGAGTTACCCTTCGTCTCGCGGTCGGAAGGACCCGACCTATCCCTAGGTGTGGGCCTTGCGTTGCAAGACCCGCGCTTGCCTGCGGATGCAGACCTGGTTTTCACCCGGGGCACCCCACCGCGGTGGAGGGTTGCCGGTCAGCGAGCCGGGGCTTGACGCTGACACTCTTGACCAAGGAAAACGTTAGCAGAAGTTTTCACGATGCTCTCCTGAGGTGGTCCACCCCATAGCGGAACTCCTCTCGTGGGCGGGCCCTGAGGGTCTCCAGCCACGATTTGGGCGGGATCCCGGTGGAGATCGCGTGCCGCATGAGCTTGGCCATCACGTAGTCGGGGTCGTCGAGCAGGGCCAGATCTAGGGCGATGCCCGCCCGTGCCCCGTCTCCATAGGACCAACGAAGTTGCGCGAGCAGTGTCGCGACCGGGGCAATGCAGCCGTCGGGAGAGCACCGAACCGCCTCCGTCAACAGCGCACACACCGGCTCCCAGAGGATCTGGCGTGGAATTTGCGCGAACTCCCAGATCAAGGTGTCTCGCACACGCGCGTCGAGCAGGGAGATCAGCGCCATCGCAATCTCGGTGTCTGTCCACTGCCTCGGGGTCGAATCCGAAATCCCCAGCATGACGGAAAGTCGGGTAATCGCTTCTTCTCGCCAAGCATCAAGTGCCGTATCACCGGGGTGCTCTCCTAGCCGCACCTGCAAAGAACGCTCAGCCGCCGCCACCAGGTCAGAGATCGCTTCGACCCGTTCTGTGGGGTAGGAATGCAGTTCCGCGACGAGGTCGTCTCGAGAGGAGAGCGGTGCTCGGCCATGCAGGATGAAGAATGCCCGGGCGCGATCGGCTTCAGCCTCCACTAGCGGCGTGCCACGTCGCGAACAGCACCGCACATCACTGCACAGCAGACTGCGCCAGCGCACCTGACTTCGGCTTCTTTTCGACCGTGCCTGCAACACCATCAAGGCATCACGTACGAAGATGCCACGTTCTTCGTATGCAACTCGCACAACATCGAGCGCCTGATCGCACGCCGCACGATCTGCATCAGGGAAGCAGATGACTACAACTGAGTCTGCACGGACGTGTGCTGCGTAGGACACACATTGTGTCGCCCAATCAGTCACGGGTACGTCGTGTGCCAATGGCATGCGCATCGTCATGCCGATCTCTTTGTCGACGAGATGGATAGCCACGATGCAGTGCTCGGGCTGATAGCCGAGCAGGTATGGAACAGCCGCAATCGCGGCGGACGGGGATTCGAGTCGGAAGGGTGTGGAATTCATGGAGCCATCCGACCTGCCGCCACCGATTTCGACCAGAGTCAGTGAGGTGGCTGTGGACAGCCGCGTCGTTAACCAGGGAATTGTGGGGGTGGCGCCCACTGGGGTTGCTTGGGGGTCACTTCGTCGCCGGAACTTTGGCCCTTAAGGCGCCGCATGACCCACGGGCTGAAATGTTCCTTGGCCCACTTGACGTTTGTCACGGCTCGCGTGCCAACCGAAGATCGCGATTCGATGGCCATCGGCGTACGCCAGCGATCATCGCCCAGACCAAGTGCTTGCAGTGCGGACGCAGCAGCAGCCGCATGACCACGCGGGGAGAGATGGAGTCGATCGGAGTCCCACAGCCGATCGTCGTCGAGCGCAGCCACTCCCCACAGGTCGACCACGTAGCAGCCATAGACCTCAGCGATCGCGTACGTTGCGCGCCCATAGTCCTCGATGCGATGCGCAACGACTTTCATCAGACGCGAGCGACGCGATGGATCGCCGAAATGCCACAGGATCACATCGCTGCCTGATTCGCGCAGTGCTCGTACGCCGTTTTCCAACGCAGTTGCAGTTGCATGCAGATCAAAGGACTTGCGCAAGGTGTCATTGACGCCTGCAGCGAGACTGGTGAGATCTGGGCCCAACGCAATCGCTGCAGGAACCTGCTCCTCGACAACCTGTGGCATCTTGCGGCCACGGATCGCGAGGTTGACGTACTCAAAGTTCGCTTCACGTTGCGCAAGCGCGATTGCTACGCGATCGGCCCACCCCAGGTGGCGACCGTCGGCGCCTACGAAATCCATTAACCCCTCAGAGAAACTATCTCCAAGGGCAGCAAACCGGCGCCAGGGTTTTGGCTGGTGCTGGATTCCGCGCATGGCTAGTGCGTCGCTTCAGTGGTCTTCGGCTTTGCCACAGCGAAGGTACGCCCCGCGCGGCGGTACCACGTGACGAGCGCAATGACGCCGATGAAAATCTGCGGCAGGAATGACGCCATCCGCCAGACAATGTCTGCCGCCGTTGCCGTATCGGCAAGACCAGGCATGCCGTGGCTGTCCCCCCACGACCCGAGGATAGAGATCATGATCGCGTCGACCGTGCCAACTCCACCGGGGGTGATCGGAATCATCAGGCCGATCTGCGCAACTGCGAAGGCTCCGAAGACCACGAGGAAAGGCGCGCCACTGTTGCCCCACCCCTCTGCTCCACGAAGGGCCACAAAGAAGATAAGGAACTGTCCGAAGAAGATCGCCATCTGCGCGCCAGTCAGGGGTAGCCATCGCTTGGCGACGACGTAGTAAATGCTGCCGCGGAAGTTGACTATGGCGGGCTCAAGATCTAGCGCGGACAACTTTTTGATGCGCTTTGTCAGCGGACGCGCGATTTTGTTGGCACCACGGCCCAGCGCGCGGGCCAGTCGCTCGCTGCGCACCACGAGCACAAGCAGCACGACCCCGGCGATAAGAATCGCAAGACCGACGGCCGCTACGGTGACATAGGCACCACCGTTGGCCCCGCCCGCGATCAACGCGATAACACCCAGGACTGGGAATGCCAGCGTGACGAAGGTGCTCCAAAGCCCGACCGTGGTGATGGAGGCAGTGGCAGCGGCGGGTGCGATTTTGTAGGACGCGAGCATCCCGTACTGCACCGCGAGGCCCACCGCTCCACCACCGGGAACACCGTTGCTGATCGCGAAAGCGGCTTGATTGAGCTGCTGACCCTGCCAGTAGCCCAGACCCTTGGTCGCAGCCGGAAAAGTCAAGCCATACAGCCCGAGGTACAACAACACCGCGAGAACGATGCCGATGATCGCGCCCCAACTCATCGCGCGAAGTTGGGCGAAGGCCACCTCGTAACTTCCGAGTGACGGAATGACTTTCCAGAAGATCAGGACAATGAACGCCAGGCCAATAATGCCGAGAATGATGGATTTGCGCTTGTCGAGCGCGGGCGCGCTAGCCGCCGCCGGAGTGGGCTCTTCGGACACAGAATTCTCCTCGGATCGATTGACTAGACCCTAGTATCTCGTGCGCCCGCTGACCGGCCGCCTCAGCCAGAAGAGGGGGGCGGGATCCACGCCCCAAATGGCGTTAGGCAGGATGACGCCATGCACCTCGATCATGTGTCGTACGCCTGCACTTCTGGTGAGTTAGCTGACGTTGTCCAGCGCATCGGCGCCGATCTCGGCGCTGCGTTCCAGGACGGGGGTCGACACCCAGCGTTCGGCACTCGCAACTTCATTCTCCCGCTACAGGGAGGCACCTACCTAGAGATCGTGGCCGCACTCGACCACCCGGCCGCAGAGAAGGCACCCTTCGGTCAGGCCGTACGTCGGCGCGCCGAAGACGGTGGCGGCTGGATGGGCTGGGTCGTCGCAGTCGATGACATGTCCGAGGTTGAAGGACGACTCGGTCGAGCGGCAGTGCCCGGTTCTCGCGTACGTCCCGACGGACACGAACTTCGCTGGCAGCAAATCGGGGTTCTGGACTTAATGAGCGACCCGCAGCTTCCGTTCTTCGTCAAGTGGGAGTGCGTCGCGGCAGAGCACCCCAGCGCTGGCGGCTCCAATGTCGGCATCGACCTGATCGAGGTCAGCGGCGATGTAGATGTGGTCGACGCGTGGCTAGGCAAGTCCAACCGCGATCCCCTCGAGGGCATCAAAATCCAGTGGAGTGACGACGTGGACGCCGGAATTCAGGCCATCACGTTCCGCACACCCAATGGCGTCGTACGCATCGACTAAGCGGTCTGCTTCTTCTTGCGGTGCCAGAAGCGCCGCTTCTTAACGTCTGCGGGCGGCGCAAAC
>JBIHZU010000011.1:0-15405 GCA_044240285.1 Candidatus Nanopelagicales bacterium
TTCTGCCCGTTGCCCGATTCATTTGCCCGTTTTTTTAGGCTAATTTGAAATCAGTTTTGTCAGAAATGATTCCAAAAGAAATAATGAAACGAGGCGGGATTTTGTCCCACCTCGCCCAATTAGAAGAAGAGTCGCCCTATAAGCCTGTGATCGTTTCGTTCGCGGGCCGCGACACCGAGCGTCTGGCCTCAGGCAAGCGGGTTCGCAAATTCGCCTCTATTGAGTCGATCGCGCGCAGAAAACTGAGGCAACTTGAAGTTTCTGGCCGGCTTGATGATCTGCAGGTGCCACCGGGCAATCGCCTAGAGGCGCTTAAAGGGAGTCGCAAAGGTCAGATGAGCATCCGCATTAATCATCAATGGCGGGTTTGCTTTCGGTGGACTCAAGCCGGGCCCGCGGATGTCGAGATTGCGGATTATCACTAGAAGGAGGACAGACAATGGCGAAGACCGCTGCTTTGCTGGACCCGGTTACACCAGGGGAGTTGCTCTGGGAAGAGTTCATGGTCCCCATGGGCTTGTCTCGTTACCGGCTGGCTAAGGAGATCGGCGTGCCTGCTCCGCGCATCGGCGACATTGTCAGCGGCAAGCGTGCGGTCACCGCGGACACTGACCTTCGCCTCTGCCGGTTCTTCGGCCTTTCCGACGGTTACTGGCTGCGGGCTCAGGCTGCTTATGACATCGAGGTTGCCCAGCGTGAGCTTGCTCCGGAGCTTAAGAAAATTAAACCGTGGTCCGACCCCGCGGCGTGAGCAGGCACTTTTGGCTGGAACCTTGCTCTTGGGCCTGTGCGGGGTTCGATGAGGAACCAGGGAGTGTTCCTCGAGTCTTGTTTAGTTTAGGGAGATGTCGAGGTGACTCACTTGGCCGGGATTGAACGCAGATAACCCGAG
The DNA here is from genome assembly GCA_044240285.1 of Candidatus Nanopelagicales bacterium. GTDB lineage: Bacteria > Actinomycetota > Actinomycetes > S36-B12 > S36-B12 > CAINMH01. The sequence goes on from JBIHZU010000011.1 coordinate 893, forward strand.
ATCATCACGGCAAGTTCCGTAGCTAGCACGTTCTGGCTCATGGTGATGCGAGAGACTTCGCTTTGGTCAAGCATGACTTGCTGGAACATTGCAGCGAGGATCGTACGCCAGGCGGTATCAATTCTCCGCTTGGCGGCAGCGCTAGAGGCGTCGGGGAGGAAGCTCCCAACTATGACAACAAACGCATCATTAGCGCCCAGATTGAATTGCGCCCCCATGGACCGCGCAGTCTCGTCTTGCGAGTTTCCCACTGCGAAAAAATACACCGGGGCCCTGTGCCGGTCGGCAATGCCGAGGGCAGCTTTGGTCAAGATGAGTATGGCTGATTCCAGATCGGGCTGCGCGGCGGCCTTCGCAATTAGGGGCACCATTTCGGATGCAATAATCCCGAGCACGCGCTCATGCATTGCCTCGAGGAATCCGTGCATGTCACCAAAGCGCGCATAGAACGAGCCGGTGGACGTCTGGGATCGTTCGATGACAGCTTCGAGGGTCAGAGCCGGGCTACCGCCCTCGTAAAACAATTGCTCGCCAGCGTCGAGCATCCGATTCATCGACTCAACACTGCGCGCTTGTACCGGTGCTTTTCGGACCATGATCAACTCCGTCTGGGCTAAAGAACCAGTCTCAGGCTAGTGCAATGCGCCCCACCGTGGGGCAGAAGTTGAAGAATAATCTCGAAATGTCCCTCTATTTTAGGGCATTCGTGTCTCTGGGCTCAGGCAGGTGCGCGATGCGTAGCATCCCGGCGCCCGTGTTGGTCAACGACCGCTCCTTAGGGCGCGGATAGCCGCCGTTGGGCCGATTAGTGCTCCAAAATGATTGTCGCTATCCCAGCGCCGCGGACTTCGAGGGAATGGCCGTTGACTACCGTTACGCACGGTTCGGAATGCTCATTCCACACCCTTACCTCCACACCAGTGGCGACTCGTCGCACGGCTGACAGGTGCGCACCTGCGACGTTCAGCATGCTCCTGGGTGTTTCGCCGCCGCCGCCAGCTGTCGGGATCTCAAGCAGGGGCAGGGCGAAACGTTCCCATTCGTCATGGAGTTGATCTTCGGAAGCGTCTGTGAGGATGGCGAGCTCAATGTCGTAGGTACCTAGGCATTGACCACCTGGCGTGGGCGTGGGCGGTCCAGCCCATATTGGTCGAGTCGCGAGAGTCGGCTTGGCCAAAATACCCGCAGCTCTCAGCAGTGTCACACCAAGTCGGTTGCGATCAACTTCGTATTCCACCACTCCTTCGCTGAACACGGCGGTGCTTGCGGCTAACACTGCGCCACGCGCGGGCCACGTGGCAGAACCGATTTCGGATTCAAAGCCCTCTCCGATCAGGGGTCGCCTAACGACCTCGAATGGAGAAAGTGCCGTCGTGTGTTCTGGGCTGCTGGGGAGTTCGAACCAGAGTCGTAGGCGGTGGTTCTCGCGCGAATTCACGACTCTCAGGGACAGCCGGGTGAACTTTTCGTCGGATCGGCGGCGAGCAGTTACGTCGACTGAGACGTCAGTGAATTTCACCCGCACTTCGCTCGCCGATGTGGCTTCAATCGAATCCGGTAAACGGGGTTTCCCGTCCTCAACAGGACAGAACGTGAATAGGTCTCCGTCATCATCTTCGTCAGTGAAGAAGATGGATGTGCCATCTGGCAGAAGTAGATGGTCTGCCCTCATCTCGAGGCGTACCGAAGCTGCCGCAGGAATGCTGCTCGCGGGTTGGACGGTCCAGCCCAGCCCGGGAACGCCTTCACGTTCGAACGGCGACGGGTTCCAGCGAAGCACGCCACTCTTTGTGGAAGCAGCAGCGAGAGTGTGCATGGCGGCATCAATGATCGATCGTGCTCTGGTCTCGGCCTCATCGAAACGACTATCGATATCGGTTGCAACGGAATCGGCTGATGCGCCGTAGGCACAATCGTGACCAGCATTGAGCAACATGAGCCGCCAGATGGCATCAAAGTTCTCCTGTGGCCATTTCATTCCTGGTACGAGTGCCGCAAGTGGCTCGGCATAGCGTTCGATGAGTGCTTCCATTTGGCCACGCCGCCGCTTCTGGTGGGTGCGTGTCGCCACAGTGTTTGGGAGCAGAATCCAAGTGGACGCGGCTCGCAACTCGCCGGTCCACGTCTTAATGGGCCGCGGTGGCTCCGCGGCAGACAGGAAATGGGCGAGCGAGGTGATCTCAACGTTGAGTCCGTTGGCATCTGCAATGGCGATTGCAGTATCGAACATCCCTTTTTCGGGTGTCCAGTGGTCGGCGCCGACTGGAACCAACACGATATTTCGATCAGAGACAGAGCCGACCAGATCTATCGCGGTGGCAAGGTCGTGATAATCAGGGTCAACTCCAGCCAGCTCAGATGCAATGTCCGCGCCGACGAAGTAGCCATGGATGAGATATTCGGTAAGTACCTCGCTGCCATCCGGAGAACGCCACATAAACGTGGAGCGGTCGAGGGACGCTGGGGCCCCACGCAGGATCACGGCACGGTCAATGTCGAACATCTGAAGTATCTGCGGAAACTGTCCAATATGTCCGAATTGATCAGGCATGTAGCCCGCCCACGGTCCGTCTACGGGGGTGTGGACTCCGAATGTTGCGGCTTGGGCAAGGCCCTTTTCAAGGTTTCGGATGATGCTCTCTCCGGACACGAGGAATTCGTCGGTGAGTGTGTAGAACGGTCCGATACTCAGGCGTCCAGTGCGAACGTACTCAGCAACTTGCTCGAAACGCTCTGGTCGCATGACGAGGTAGTCCTCGATCATGACGGTTTGGCCGTCGAGGTGGAAGTGAGTAAACGCCGCCTCACTGGCCAGCATGTTGAGGACGGTGTCAAGCATGTCCCGCAGTTTCAGGCGGAAGACTTCAAATGGCTCGTACCACTCTCGATCCCAATGGCTGTGGGGGAGCAGAAAGGCCCGCGCGATTGGTTCCATGACGCAGAAACATACTATGTTTAACTCGGTTGTGAGTCTCTCCCCTGCAGGGACCGTGAAGCGGACGCGATTTGGGCATCGAGTTCGGGCAGCCGTTTTTCGACGCCGCGCCCATGCCGGGCGACGAATTCGCGAAGCCGGTCCAACCAGTGAAGACACCACTCCACGTCTTTGGGGCGTCGCACTTCGGCTCCTCCAAGAAACACATACACGGGACTCGTGTGTGCAAAGGCGAAATCATCGAGGACAAGCGGGTCCGCTTCCCCGCGAACCTCAACCATGAGTGCGTCAGATATGGAAATCTCAACGGGCGCGCTGCCTGACCAGCCGTCCCGCGCTGCGCCGGCTGGGATCTCCCACAAGTGGGCTACGTCTGAGCCTCTGAATAGACGCACCGTGCAGAACCCATCCGTTACAACTCGCACAGTCGCCATCACGCGCGTGGGTACGTCGACTCGCAGAATGTCACCGGGACCGTGTCCGTTAATTTCAAGCTCAAGCCACGGTCCGTTGGTTGCGATGGTTCGGCCGGTGCGTACTGCTTGCCGCAGGGAATGGAGGCTAATGCGTTCGCTTGTCCGTGCGTAACATCGAACCCATCCTGGCGGATTCGAATGAACTCCGAGATGGCGCAGAGACAACATTGAATCGCTGCCTGCGGTTGCGGCCACACGCATTCCGGCGCCAATCATTCGCCGGTACAACTCCGCGGAAGCGATGTCGTCCCCGTTGGAAAGCACGTCAATCGAATCCACCACACCGAGTGCTGCATCAAGTACGGCGCAGCGTGCCTCATTGGATCGAGGATCGGTTCGCCCCATAACGCGTTCGAGAACCTCATCTGGCGCGTCACCCCAGACTGGGAAGACGGGGTGGCAGTACCCAACCAATGCGTCCACCGAGTGGAAGTCCGTAGCCGCTTCATGGTTGAACGGAATGTCTACATTGATCGCACCTTGCGCGTGGCCAGTTTGATAGCGGCCGACGTCGCTGCGGGCCCCGGTCACATGAAAATGTCCGTAAAGGTCGTTGCGATACTCGATTCCGATATGCGCAGGAGCGTCGTGTGAACCGGGCAGCTGATGGTCGAGTGCTGTTCGGAAAAGCGACAGATCGTGTAGGTGTTCGGTGAGCTGATTAGCAGCCACAAGATTCATAAAATCAAGGCTTTCTCCACGCTGCATTCGCAATGCATCATCAGGTGAGATCGCATACTCGCCCCCATAGTTTGCGTGCACGTGCAAGTCCGCTGACCACCAGCCCCCGGCGTGTGGGTCAATTCGCCGTTCAAGATCAACCGTGATCGCGGCTTGCTCACCGGCTTCGACGGTAATGACTGTTTCGAAAGGACGAAACTCGATTCCGCTGGCTGCACGAACGCGGTATGTGCCAGGTGGAACAGTCACGTCTGAGTTTCGTGAATGAAAATAGCCCCGGCCGTGTACATCCCATTTGCGCAATGCATCGTGCGGAAAGTGGGCGTTATGGTCCACGTCGGTCACTGACCAGCGAACTTCAGTTTCGGCGGAAAGGTTAATCATTCCACCGGCAACTCGGCTGAATAGTTCAGGCGACGCCATCTTGATGCCGTCTATCCAAATAGGGATGCAGGTCTGATCGCCTTCAATAGATGCCTCAAGGAATGCACTCTCACCGTCGTGCAGCCGGACTGTGTCGGTGCCGATTGCCATGTGCGTAGAAGTTGTTCCGGTGTAGGAAACAAGAACGGCAATGTCGACCTTGGCGCCTACAGCGACCAATGGCAACTCTGGCACTGTCCAGGCAGGATCGGCATCGCTGACGCTGAGAAGGACGAGCCCAGGAACACCACTCTCGGGTGCAGCGCCGATGACAGCCTCCGCAACTTCTTGCGCGGTCGGGCCGCGCTGGTCTGTGAAGTTGGCCCAAAGCGCCTCAAGCGCGGCATCTGCGGCGGGACCCGCATGGTGACCTGGGCGCATTGCGATCGCGCTACCCCATGAGTCTGCACCCCAGGTGTCTGGTGAACGTAGACGGTTTCGGGCGACGGCGACCATCTCCGCAATCGCGGCGGGATAGGCGGAGACCTCGTCTTCGCAACACATGAGATTCCTCCGATTCGGGCCGTGTAATGGGGGAGGGGAAAGTGTCCACTTGTGGGGTTCGCAAAGTGCCGTCCTGACGCGCAACCTAATCATCAATCGGGCGGCTCGGTTTCTTTCTGTTCAAGGATTGACTGCGCTGGGAGCACGCCCTAATCTAGTCTACAACTAGAACGTTCAAGTAAAGTATATGTGTGGGAGGTTCGGTGGTTTCGGAGCACGATTTCGGCACGGTTGACGGCCAAATGGCCCGCGCATTCGTGATCGAGAACGGTCAAGGGTTGTCAGTCAAGGTCTGTGACTATGGCGCTCGACTTGTGGAGGTCCACGTGCCAGATTCCGTGGGGCGGACTTCCGATGTTGTTCTCGGCTTTGATGACGCCACACAATATGCGGCGTCTCCCGCGTACTTCGGCGCCACTGTCGGGCGTTACGCCAACCGAATCCGCAGAGGCGAATTCCGGCTCAATGGCATCCAATATCAAGTCGATCGCAATGAGAAGTCAAATCATCTGCACGGTGGCTCGCGAGGATGGGATAGCCGGATTTGGGAGTCCGAAGCTCACTCGGATGGCATGGGAGTGAGCTTCGAAACATCGAGTGCTGATGGTGAAATGGGATTTCCCGGCGCCTGCCGCGTGACTAGTTCTTATCGCCTCGAAGGTCCGAATCTGCGGCTCACGATGGAGGCGACACCGGATCAGGACACGATCATCAATATGGTGCACCACTCCTACTTCAACTTGGCGGGTCATGGCTCTGGGTCAGTGCTCGACCAACTCATGCGAATCCCAGCGGAGTTCTACGTCGATGTTGATGACGAATTGCTGGCCACTGGTGAGATCCTCAGCGTGCAGGGCACGCCTTTTGACTTCCGTGAGTTGCGACCGATTGGGGCGCGCCTATCCGAATTGCCACCCACCGGATCTGCCATCTTCGAGGGAGGCAGTGGATACGACCACAACTGGTGCATTCAGGGCACGGAACGGACCGATGAACCCAACCTCAGAGAGGCTCTCGAGGTCTTTGACGTCAGATCGGGTCGCCGATTGCGAATGTGGACTACAGAGCCAGGTCTGCAGATGTACACCGGCGGCTACCTAAGTTCGGACATGATTGGCAAGGGGGGAACTCCCTATTGTCAGTACGCAGGTTTCACATTGGAGACGCAGAAGTTCCCCGATAGTCCCCGATTTCAACATTTTCCATCTCCTGTCGTCCGCGCAGGTGATACGTATCGGCAAGTCAAGATTCTGGAGTTCTCCGCTGAGTGACACAGCGGTCCGCGGTATGGCCGCGGCTCGATTCGCGGCAGTGTTCGGGCAGAGTTTGCTGCCTACGGCCCTGGCGTTTGGTGTGCTCGGGCTGCCCGGCGGATCGCCTGCCACCCTAGGACTCGTTATGGCAGCGGCAGCTTTCGGCCAGGTCGCCTTGGTTATCCCAGGAGGAGTCCTCGCGGATCGTTGGCCGCGGAAGATGCTGATGGTCTTGGCCGAAATTGTTTCGGGCTCGACGTTGATCCTCTTGGGAGTGCTCTACATCTCTGGCCAGGCAACGGTTATATGGATGGCTGTACTCGCGGGCATCTCTGGAATGGCCAGTGGATTCTTCTACCCGGCGGCAACCGGCTTCGTGCCCGAAATGAGTCCGCCAGCTTCGTTGCAAACCACGAACAGCGTCCTGAGAATGGCAGCGAATATCGCACGAATTTCGGGGACCGCCGTGAGCGGCATCATGGTGGCATTCCTAGGATCCGGGTGGGCAATAGCAGCGAGTGGCTTTCTTGCATTGCTTGCAGCGATGTTCGTCTCCCGATTGAAGCCCCGTTATCCGGCTACGAAGGCTGCCGGTCGCGGACCATTCTCGGAGTTAAGAGAAGGTTGGCGTGAGTTCTCGAAACGTAGCTGGGTCGTAGCAATAGTAGTCGCCGGCGGTGTGTCGAGTTTTGGTGTGAGTGCGTTTTTTGGTGTTCTTGGACCTCTGCGAATGGATGAATCCGGAGGCCCCACCCAGTGGGCTCTCATTTCAGCCAGTCTAGCCACGGGGACTCTGGCTGGCGTAGTTATTGCAATACGGATTCGACCTCACCGCCCTTTGCTCGTGGCGGTTATTGCGCTAGGGCTTTTGAGTCTTCCCATCGCTGCACTCGCGCTACCAACCGGACTGTATGTTGCAATGGCAGCGGCGTTTATCGCTGGCGTAGCACTCGACATTTTCTCGGTGCTCTGGGAAACCACTTTGCAGCGCAACGTGCCCGCACATGTCTTGTCGCGAGTTTCGTCGTTTGATTGGCTCATGAGCTTTGCCTTGGCGCCAGTGGCCTTGATCGTTGCCGGCCCGCTAGTTCTCTCCTTTGGACTATCAGCCGTCCTGTGGGCTGCGGCTGCATTGGCCATATCGGCCCCACTCGCTGTGTTGGTACCCCAGGTTCGGCGCCTCACCTCCACGCAATCCAGTGCCGGCTAAACGTTATGAGCCATACGCGTCGAGCGTCACCCCACAGCTCGATCAGGCGGCTCCAGCCAGCTCTTGTTGAGGGTCAGGGCGCTATCAACTCTGGTGAACAACGGAATAGTGTCAAAGGGACTTTGCACATCTAGCCACTGCCCGCCTGCTATGACCTCTTGTGTCCACACATCGCGCCATTGTTCCCCTTGGGGGAGGTAGACAGCGCGTGACTGCGCGCCAGAGTGAAGGACTGGCGCGATGAGCAAGTCGCTGCCGAGCATGAACTGGTCGGATATAGGAACAGCCTCGGGATCGTTGGAGAATTCGAGCCAGAGCGGTCGGACTGGAGGAATGCCTTCACGTGAGGTGGTCTCAAACGTGGCCTGCAGGTACGGACGCAGGCGTTCCCGAAGGAACAACAGTCCCTTGATGGCGTTGTAGGCACGGTCGCCGAAAGACCAAACTTCATTGGGCCCGCCCGCCGAGAAGATTCCTGAGTTGAAGAAATCAGGATGCCGATTTCCATGCATACGTACGACCGGCCAGAACGTGGCGAATTGAAACCATCTGACTAACAGCTCGTCGAAACCTTCCGGCTCTGCGCCGAAAAACCCGCCGATATCGCTGGTCCACCATGGGATTCCACTTGCCATCATGTTTAGCCCCGCTGGAACTTGCAATCTCAGTGCATCCCAGGTGGACTGAATGTCGCCTGACCACACGGCGGCGCCGTAGCGTTGAAGCCCGGCCCAACCGGATCGGATGAGAATCATGGAATCTGTATCTCCGATGCGATTCAAACCCTCACGCACCGCTCGTGCATCTTCAAGCGGAAATAGACTCGAGACCTCGGCCCCGCGCCCGAGCGAGTAGACCACGTCTTCTTCGAAAAGCCGCCCGGGTGATGCTGAAAGCTCTGGCTCGCAGGCGTCAAGCCAGAAAGCCCTTACCCCGATTCGGTGGTAGTTCTCCTGGATGCGATCCCAGTAGAAGTCGCGGGCCAATGCATTGGTTAGGTCCAGTAGTGCGACGTCGATTCCCGCAGGGACTTCACGATCTGCGAAAGCGAAGATGGCGGGAGTGCCGTCAGAAGACATCACAAGAAGCCCGCGGTCGAGGAGCTCTTGGTAGTGCTTACTGCGCGGACTCACGTGCGGCCAGACAGCCACCATCAGTTCTACGCCTGCCCCTCGTAGTTCGGCAACCATTCCTTCCGGGTCTGGCCAACGAGTCCTATCCCACTCCCACTCGCCAAGTCGCGTCCAGTGCATGTAGTCGACAAACATTGCGGAAAGTGGAAGTCCACGTGATAGGTGTTCACGGGCCACCGACAGCAGTGTCTCTTGGTCCGGGTAGTAGCTGTTGCTCTGCCAATAGCCGCTGATCCACTGGGGCAAAGGTGACGGGAAGCCGGTCAGCTCGTGGTAGCGGTGTAGGACCTCTGCAGAGGTTTGCCCTGAATAGATGAAGTAGTCGATTTGGCTTGCACAACTCGCCACCCAACGCGTCCTGTTTGCTCCGAACTCAACTCGGCCGATGGCGGGAGAATTCCAGAACATGCCGTATCCACGAGAAGACACCACTACGGGAACGGCGACTTGGCTATTGCGTTGGAGGAAGTCAATCACACTGCCCTTGAGGTCAAGCCGGCCGCTGGTGTGTTGTCCAAGCCCATATAGCCGTTCGCCCTCGAAGGACTCCAAGATGACCTCGGCGCCGCGGCTTCCATCTGCGTTGTGTGGGTAGTACCGATGCGCGCGCAAGGGAGGCTCGCGAAAGTCGTACCAAGGTTCTCCGGCGAGCAGACCTTCTGGATTGTGAAAGGAAATCCGTCCGTGACGTTCAACTATTGCTGTGAGCGTGCCGGAAGTAACGCGTGCACTCGACCCATCTAGTGCCACCTCAACGAATGCTGCCGTGGGCTCCTGGCGAGCGAGCCCATCCATGATCGGGCGCGGATTCGAGGACTCATCGGTCGTAGGGTAAGCACGAACGCGTAGCGTTCCGTCTCCCCATGCATCGACGTGGAGCATCTCAGTCGGCAAGGTGAGTGTAATTCCGGATTCCCGGGGAGCGAAAGTCATCTTCGATACCTGCTCAATTTCCCTCGATTGTGTCGACTCTCCGAGTTGGATCGCTGGTTGCAGATGTTAGCGCGAACTTTAAGTTTGTCGGGCCCCTGGGCCTATCGGTCCCGAGCTCGCGCGGACGATCAGTGAAGGAGCGATTAATCTCAGTTCTGGGTCTATCGGCTCGTTGGTTGCGATCATCCGGTCTAGGGACTCCACGGCGAGTTCGCCGAGAGCGGCAAAGTCTTGGCGAACCGTCGTCAGTGAAGGTTGATAGAAGAGAGACTCAGGCGTGTCATCGAATCCGACAACACTTATGTCATTCGGCACCCGGACACCCTTTTGGTGCAGTGCATGCAAGACCCCGAGAGCCATTTGATCGTTGGCAACAAAAACTGCGGTGACTTCAGGATCGTCTGCAAGTTGCAGCCCCGCGTGGTAGCCAGCTGCCGGTGTCCAGTCGCCCTCGACAGGGGCTGGCTCACTGCGATGAGCTGTACGCAGAGCCTCTCGCCATCCTTGGGCTCGTAGGCCGGCCTCGATCCAGTCTGGTGGACCCCCGACGTGATGGACTGTTCGATGCCCCAGGTCCAAGAGGTGTTGCGTCGCGATGCGTGCTCCAAAAACTTGGTCGATCCCGACAACGGTGGCCTCGCTTGGCTTTCCCGCCTCAGCAACCACAACGGGTACGTCGCGACCCAGATCGAGAAGGGCGCCTATAGCTCCCACAAAGGGAGTGATCACGACCATGCCGTCGACTCGACGATCCGCCATTGAGAGGACCGCCTCTCGAACGGCCGATCTATCTGTGTGCGCGGTGACGGCCAGCGTTAGACCATAGCCGCGCTGTCGTGTTGCTCGTTCGATTCCGAGCAGAGTTGAACTGGGGCCGTAGTGCCCGGTGTCAAAGGTGACGACGCCGATTGTGTAGGAGCGGCCCTGGGCTAATCCTCGAGCGAGTGGGTTTGGGCGGTACCTCAGTTGGGCCATCGCCCGGCGGACCCGAATCTGAGTGGGCTCGCTCACTTTTGAGGTGCCGTTCAAGACGCGGGATACCGTCATTGCCGAGACCCCCGAAAGGCGTGCAACATCTGCGAGCGTCGCAGGCTTTCGCTGTTCGCTGACCGACAAAACTGCACCTTTCATGGGCCCAAGGCACCTCAATATCTAGCCCTGCGGGGCAGTCTATTGCCGTTTGCGCCCCACCAAACGATGTTAGGGCTAACATGTTTCACATTTATCGGTCCTGGAATCTGAAAGGCGTAGCAGGTGGTCAATCCGCGGGTAGCAATCGGCATTGATTTCGGCACATTGTCGGGTCGTGCAGTGGTGGTCTGCGTTGATGACGGCCGAGAGCTCGGAAGCGCTGTCAGTCAGTACTCACATGGTGTGATCACTCAGCAGTTGCCGAATGGCCGCCTATTGGGACCCTCGTGGGCGTTGCAGTCTCCCGCTGACTGGAGAGCAGTTCTCAGCGAAGCTGTACCCGCAGCCTTGGCCTCAAGTGGTGCTCGTGTTGAGGATGTTGTGGGCATTGCGACTGACTTCACTGCCAGCACGGTGCTTCCTGTCACTTCTGAGGGGACTCCACTCTGCGAGATTGAGTCATACGCAGCCCGACCACATGCATGGCCGAAACTGTGGAAGCACCACGCGGCACAAGCGCAGGCGGATCGCATCAATTCTTTGGCCAGAGACCGAAATGAGCCTTGGTTGTCCCGCTACGGAGGTGCCATTTCCTCAGAATGGCAGTTTGCGAAGGCACTGCAGATGCTGGAGGAGGATCCCGACACCTATGCGTGCGCAGACCTCTGGGTAGAAGCTGCGGACTGGATCGTCTGGGAGTTGTGCGGTCGTTTGATACGCAATCCATGCACCATGGGGTACAAAGGCATGTTTCAAGATGGGGCGTATCCGACTCCGGATTTCCTGGGGGCGCTGCACCCAGACTTCGCTCAATTCGCGGTCGAGAAGTTGGCTGGGCCCACCGGAAAATTGGGTGGGAAAGCGGGCGAACTTTCACAGCATGGCTCTGCTTTGACAGGACTCCCTGCGGGCACGCCCGTTGCTGTCGGCAATGTGGATGCTCATGTCACTGCTGCCGCAGCAAACGCGGTGCGGCCGGGACGTCTCGTAGCGATTATGGGAACTTCAACATGCCATGTTGTCAATGGCGAGAAGCTTGTGGAAGTGCCAGGCATGTGTGGAGTTGTGGATGGCGGGATCGTCGCAGGCTCTTGGGGTTACGAGGCTGGACAGTCGGGTGTCGGAGACATTTTCGGATGGTTTGTTGATCGATTCGTATCTGGCGAGATTGAAGGTCGTGCGCAGGAACAGAACATCGACCTGCACGAGTACCTCAGCCGGGAGTCGGATCACACACCTGTCGGAGGTCACGGACTCATTGCACTTGATTGGATGAGTGGCAATCGCTCTGTGCTCGTCGATCACGATCTCTCCGGACTTGTCGTTGGCCTGACGCTCGCCACTCCACCGGAGGATGTTTACCGGGCACTAGTTGAGTCCACGGCTTTCGGTACGCGCATGATCGTAGAGACCTTCGCTTCATCGGGGGTGCCTGTTGAAGAATTCGTTGCCGCAGGTGGCCTGACGAAAAATCACTGGTTGATGCAGCTCTATGCGGACGTACTCGGGATGAAGATTCGCTGTCTAGCAACTGGGCAGGGCCCCGCACTCGGCTCAGCGATCCATGCAGCTGTGGCAGCGGGTGTTTATCCAGATGTAGCCACTGCAGCGGCCGCGATGGGTCAGCTCGCCGAGGGCACTTATGAACCTGATTCGCTCCGACACGAGGCTTATTCGAGGCTATACGCAGAATATGTGGAATTGCACGACTGGTTTGGCCGTGGTGGCACCGATGTGATGCGGCGCTTGGCGGCTCTTCGACGGGAGGTGACGGCCAATGCAATCGGGAAGTCTGGATGAGATGGCAGCGGTACAGGCTGCGAAGGTCGAGGTCGCGGAACTACACGCCGAACTGCCACGTAATGGGTTGGTGTCATGGACGGGGGGCAACATCTCTGCTCGTGTTGCCGGAACAGACCTCTTTGTGATCAAGCCGAGTGGGGTTCGATATGAGGACCTTAGCCCAGACTCAATGGTCGTGTGTGACCTCAATGGCGAGGTGGTAGGAGGAGACCTACAGCCATCAAGTGACGTATTGACCCATGCGTATATCTACCGACAGATGCCTGAAGTTGGCGGTGTTGTGCATACTCATTCCCCGTATGCGACTGCATGGGCCGCTGTCGGGCAATCAATCCCGTGCATCTTGACGGCAATGGCTGATGAGTTTGGTGGAGAAATCCCGGTCGGCCCATTCGCCATGATCGGAGATAGCGCGATCGGAGAGGGCGTTGTCGCAACACTCCGCGGCCACAGATCGAAGGCGGTCCTCATGCAAGGCCACGGTGTCTTCACGATTGGTTCCAATGCGATTGGTGCTGTAAAGGCCGCAGTGATGTGCGAGGACGTTGCCCGCACTGTCCATCTAGCACGCCAGCTAGGTGAGGTACATCCGCTGGCACCTGCGGAGATTGATGTCCTGCACGATCGATACACGAATCAATACGGACAGAGGAAGCGCTGATGAAGCAAGAGTCGATTTCTGAAGTTTGGTTTCTCACCGGAAGTCAGACCTTGTACGGACCTGAAGTTCTTGCCCAAGTCGAAGAGCAATCTCGAAGAGTTGTCGAAGTCCTCTCAGGTGCGGGTTCGCTCCCGGTCAGGCTCGTCTGGAAGCCCGTTCTCGCGGGCGCTGAAGCCATCCGTACGTTGTGTCAGGAGGCATCTTCTGATGACGATTGTGTCGGGGTGATTGCGTGGATGCACACTTTCTCGCCAGCGAAGGCGTGGATCGGCGGCCTAAACATTCTGAATAAGCCGCTGCTGCATCTGCATACTCAGGCGTCGCGGGAGTTGCCGTGGGCAACTATCGACATGGACTATATGAATTTGAACCAGGCCGCCCATGGTGATCGTGAATTCGGATTCATCGAGACTCGTATGCGGCTGGATCGGGCGACAGTTTCTGGCCATGCCAGTGACCCTGAGGTGGTCGCACGCATCGCTGTGTGGGCGCGAGCCGCGATTGGCTGGAATGAGGTGCAGCATCTGAAAGTCGCACGCTTCGGTGACAATATGCGTGATGTTGCGGTGACTGAAGGCGACAAGGTGCAGGCTCAAATCCAGTTCGGTGTCTCAGTCAACACCTACGGCGTAACCGAACTAGTAGATGCCGTGGCGAAGGTAAGTGACTCCGTGGTGGACGAGGTTGTGCGCGAATACGAGGATTCGTATGAGATGGCACTGGATCTGCGACGGGGTGGAGATCGTCACGCAGCTGTCCGTTACGCAGCGCGAATCGAGGTCGGACTACGCGGCCTTCTCGAGGAGGGCGGATTCCGAGCTTTCACAACCAACTTTGAGGACTTGGGTGGGCTTCGCCAACTTCCTGGAATCGCCGTACAAAGACTCATGGCTGATGGCTACGGTTTCGGCGGTGAGGGTGACTGGAAATCGGCCGTCCTAGTCCGAGTCTTCAAGGCCATGGGAGACGGCTTGCCAGGGGGTACCTCGTTCATGGAGGACTACACGTATCACCTCGGTCCGGGCACTCCGCGGGTTCTTGGGGCCCACATGCTCGAAGTGTGCCCGTCAATTGCTGGGCAGACTCCTCGGTTGGAAGTACATCCGTTGTCGATCGGTGGCCGGGAGGATCCACCGCGATTGGTGTTCAGCGCGGCGCCCGGTGCAGCTGTAGTAGTTGGGCTTTCCGATCTAGGAGACAGATTCCGCATCGTTGCCAACCAAATTGACGTGGTTGCGCCCGATGAGCCGCTCCCGCGGCTACCAGTAGCCCATGCCGTGTGGGAGCCACGACCGAGTTTCCAGGTTGCCACGGAGAGTTGGCTCGTTTCCGGGGGACCGCACCACACTGTGCTGACTGCATCCGTGTCC
>JBIHZU010000145.1:0-4682 GCA_044240285.1 Candidatus Nanopelagicales bacterium
GAACTCTTATTGGCGATTGGGCACCGCCGCATAGCGTTCCTAGGTGACGCCGTCACGTGGGCGGGAGTTGAACAACGTGTTTCCGGATATCGCGCCGCGTTGAAACGACATGGCATACCCATCGATGTGGGTCTAGTCCGGCTTGAGGCTAGTGATCATGTCGACGACGGCGAGCGCTTGGCCACGGAACTTCTCGCTGCTCGTCGCCCGCCGACAGCTTTTGTGTGTTCGACGGACTTAATAGCTGCTGGAGCAATGCGGGCATCCCGGGCTCGCGGATTACTCGTACCGAAAGACATAGCCATCACAGGTTTCGACGACTACCCTTTCGCGAAGGCACTGGACCCTGCGCTCACAACGGTGAGCATTCCCGCCTACGAAATGGGAAGACAGTCGGCTGAATTACTCATCCAATCGATCCATGGTGTTGCAGTCGAGCGGACGCATGTAGTTCTTCCAGCCGACCTAGTTAGGCGTGATTCTGCTTAATGTGTCGGTTTAGTTTCTGGAGCAAGAGTTGCCAGGTCTACAGGCACCGATCTGCATCCCTTGACGTCGGTTGAAACTACGAATGTGGCTCCGCAGAGCGGCTCTGAAGCCCGCATAGCATCAGAGAGTTGATAGGCGGCCGAGGTCACGAAGAGGTCTGTCATTGATGCTCCGCCGAAACATGCACTCGATACTTGGCTTACGGGGAGATTCACCACCTCTTCAAGAGTGCCCTCGGGGGTGTATCGACGCACGGCACCACCTCCCCACATAGCAACCCAGACGCATCCCTCGGCATCTATCGTGAGGCCGTCTGGAACCCCCACCCCATTCTCAATGGTGACCCATGGGCGCCGATCCTCAGCGCTACCCGTCTCAATGTCATAGCTGAAGGCGTCAATGCGCAGAGTTGGCGTGTCCACGAAGTACATGGTGGACCCATCGGGACTCCAACCCGTTCCGTTTGCGATCGTGCACCCGCCCACGATCGCGGTAGGGCCGCTGTTGTCGAATCGGTAAAGTGTAGAAGCACCTTGTGTGAAGTCGTACGCCATAGTGCCAGCCCATAGGCGCCCGCGCGGGTCACACTTCGCATCGTTCATACGCACATTGAGATTATCGGCCTCGACGTTCACTATCAGCCTGCGCTCATCCGCAGACCACGAATACGCGTGTAGCCCGTCTTCGAGAGCGAGGACCATGCGCCCATCCTCCGCGGGAATCGCAGCGCCGAGCGGCTGCCCCATTAATCGACGTTCGCACATCCCGCTTGTTGGATCAAGCCTGAATAAGGCCCCAGGTGAAACGTCGACAAACCAGAGGACTCCGTCCCGGTCATCCCAGGCGGGCCCCTCCCCTACATCGGCTCGTACATTGGCTGCGACTTCCCACGTTCGCGCACTCATCGCTGCACTCGCGCACTTCCACCTGCCGCGAGCCGCTCTATTTCAACGAGACTGACCATGGACGTGTCACCAGGTGTTGTCATGGCAAGCGCGCCATGAGCCGCTCCAATTTCGACAGCTTCCTGAAGTGATCGGCCATCCAATAATCCGAACACGAGCCCTGATGCGAAACTATCGCCACCGCCGACTCGATCCAAAATCTGAAGGTTGCGACGTTCGGTCGCACGAGCAAATCCGGATTCTGGTGACCAAGCCACAGCACTCCAGTCATTGACAGAGGCGGTGTGTACTTCCCGAAGCGTCGTGGCAACGACTTGCAATTGTCTGAATTCTCGGGTCACATCGCCGATCATCGCTTCGAAATGTGCCTGATCTAGACCCGTCAGAACGTCGTTGGTGCCTTCGACTTCAAATCCGAGAGCAGCAGTGAAATCCTCCTCATTGCCGAAGAGCACGTCCACAAGTTCGACCAGGCGACGGTTTACGGTTCGTGCCTCGTCCTGACCACCACGATCACGCCAAATACTCGGCCGATAGTTCAGATCGTAGGAAACTACTGTGCCGTAGCGCCGCGCTGCAAGCATTGCGGCTTCAGCAACCTCCGCGCTCGCGGCGGACAGCCCCGCGAAGATTCCTCCTGTGTGGAGCCAGCGGACTCCCTCTTGACCAAACAGGCGATCCCAGTCCACGTCCGTAACAGCCAGCGCACTCGAAGCACTATGCGCTCGGTCAGACACCCCGACTGCGCCGCGTACCCCGAAGCCACGCTCCGTGAAGTTCAAGGGATTTCTGTTTTTCCGTCCAATTCCATCGGCCTGCTTCCAGACGATGTGAGAGGTGTCTACGCCGCCTTGAAGAATGAGGTCTTCAAGGAGTAGACCCACTTCGTTGTCACCGATTGCAGTTACTACCGAAGTACGTTGCTCGAATGCGCGTCTCAATCCGCGAGCGACGTTGTACTCTCCGCCACCCTCGGACACCGCAAATGATCGGGCCGTTCTCACTCGTCCCTCGCCCGGGTCAAATCTCAACATCACTTCGCCGAGGGCTACTGCATCCCAGCGGCACTCCTCACGTGGGCGCAGGGTCAGCATGATCCACCGCCTGAACGCAAGGCTGCTGCCGCTCTCGAGAGTTCACACACAGCACCCCAATCTTGTGATGCTTGCAGCGCAGAAGGCGCTATCCAACTTCCGCCCACGGCGACGACCGAGGGTAAGGCGAGGTAATCCGCGGCATCACTTTGACGAACTCCACCGGTGGGGACAAAAGCAAGATCTGGCCATACTGCAGAAAGGGCCTGAACATACGAGGGACCGCCAAGATGGGCGACCGGGAAGAGTTTTACGGTGTTCACACCCAGAGCCCGCGCCGCCATCACTTCACTGGGTGTCGCCACACCCGGGATGATAGGGACGCCCGCTTCGCGGCAGAACTTCACGGTATCTGGGTCAAGACCCGGCGAAACGACAAACGTCGCCCCAGCCTCGACGGCCGCAGCCGCGGTCTCTGCGCTGGTCACGGTGCCCGCCCCAAGTTCTACATTCAGATGCCGGCAAGCCGCTAGAGCAGCGAGACCAGCGCTTGACCGCAGCGTAATCTCGACAACCGATAGGCCTCCCTCTGCGATGGCGCCAACCAGATCGACCGCGAGGGCTGGATCGTTCACCGTCACCACAGGGATGACTCCGACCCTTCGCACCCTCGCTACAAAATCTTGGTCCACCTCGTCCACAGCCACCAGCCTCACATCCAGGGTTCCATTTCTGCCATACGCAAACATAGTATGTATGCCTTTCTGCCACAATATGCACAGGCTCGACTCGGTGAGTACGTGCCGCACTACAAACTCGGCGAAAGAGGCGCGTGTGACATCTCCCAAAGGACCAATGTGGGTACCCGTCATGCATGAACTTCTCGACCGAATTGTCCGCCAGGACTACGTCGAGGGGAGCGTGCTTCCTTCGGAAAGTCAGCTCGGTGCCGAGTTCGATGTTTCACGAACTGTCGTTCGAGAATGTGTGAAGGTACTCACAGAAAAGGGATTGGTTAGCACCTGGCGGGGTCGCGGCACACTTGTTGAGCCTGCATCGCATTGGCGTAAATTCGATCCAGACCTCCTCGCAGCGCGAATTCGCCACCCAGGTGGTGAGGACGTCGTACGCGAACTCCTGATCCTGCGCAAGGGAATTGAACCGGTGACAGCATCAATGGCTGCACAGATTGCAAGTGATTCAGACTTGGCAAACCTCAAGTCGCGTTACGAAGAACTTGAACGGTGGAAAGATGACCCCGCATCGTATGTAATGGCTGACGGAGAATTCCACGATGAAATTGTCGGCATGTCTGGCGTGGCGATCGCTCGAGATCTTTTCGAGCTTATGGCAGCGCCATTTACCTTGATGCGGCGTGGAACGGCGTTGATTCCAGGCGCCCTAGCCGCTGCGCATATTCAGCATGAGCACATCTATTCCTGCATCGTGGCTCGTGATCCAGAGGGCGCCAGCGCCGCAATGTTTGGTCACCTGCAGTCGGCTCAAGATCGACTAGATCGACTCCAGTGGTCAAATGACCAGCTTGTGCTGTCTGTCCCCACCAAGTAGGAGACAGCGAAACCGTCTCGCAGAGGTCAACGAAAACGAAGTCGGTCTGTTCGCAAGCGCAGCCACCGCTACTTACCGCTACCGGAAAACAGGCCGCTAACAATGTGCTTCTGCGCGTAGAGAAAAATCACCATAACCGGGAGCGCCGTGAGTACGGCACCGGCCGAGAATGCCCCCCAATTGTCATTACGGAATAGCGAGATCATTCCGTAGAGACCAACAGCGGCAGTTTGCGACTCCGTATCGCTTAGCACCACTGAGGCAATGACAAACTCTCCCGCGACGCTCACATAAATGAGCATTCCGACCACGACCAGAACGGGGCTTACGAGCCGAAGGATGATGGTGAAGAAGATCCTTGCGTGTCCTGCACCATCGATTTTCGCTGCTTCATCAATCTCCCGGGGCACAGTATTGAAATAGCCATACATCAAGTAAGTGTTTACTCCAAGCGCACCGCCCAGATAGACGACGATGAGCCCAGCCAGCGAGTTAAGCCCCAGAGCTGGAACGGCATCACCTATTACATTCAGGACGATGAAGATAGAGACGATGCCCAGAAACTGCGGGAACATCTGAGCGAGAACGATCGTGCCAAGCCCAAAACGACGTCCACTGAATCGAAGCCGAGAAAAGGCATAGGCAGCTAGCGCGCAGAGAAAAACCGACAGCAGGGCAGTAAGCG
>JBIHZU010000146.1:0-4679 GCA_044240285.1 Candidatus Nanopelagicales bacterium
GACTGCTGAGGAACTACTCGACGACCTCGAGTGAGCCGAGCAAGTACTCGCGGAAACTCGCGGGGAGCGGAAGAGACTTCTCGGCAATGGGGTCGAAAGCAACCACGACGGTGCGCGCCTTCGCGGCTAGCGTGCCGTCGTTGTCGTAGATGCGTTGCTGCTGCACATAGGAGGAGTTGCCGACAGACGCCACCCATACCTCGACCACGATCGGCTCGGGGTTGAGGTGGAGCGGACGGATGTAGTCAATCTCTTGGCGTGCCACGACCTGCGCGGGCATTTCGACGCCTTCTGCACGCACACGACGATTGACGCGAATACGGGCTTCTTGGATGTAATCGCCATAGACGACGTTGTTGACGTGACCGAGTTGGTCGAGGTCAGAGAAACGTCGATCAATTTGAATGCGATGAATGGTCATGGACTTAACCTCGCGTGAGTTTGCGGTAGGTGGCGCGATGAGGACGCGCAGCCTCCGCGCCGAGGCGTTCGATCTTGTTCTTTTCATAAGACTCGTAGTTGCCCTCAAACCAGAACCACTGCGAATCGCCTTCGTAGGCGAGGATGTGCGTCGCAATGCGGTCGAGGAACCACCGGTCATGGGACGTGATCACCGCACAGCCGGGGAATTCCAGCAGCGCGTTCTCGAGTGAACTCAGGGTCTCGACGTCGAGGTCGTTAGTCGGCTCGTCGAGAAGCAGCAGATTGCCGCCCATTTTGAGAGTCAGCGCGAGGTTGAGTCGGTTGCGCTCACCGCCGGAGAGCACACCTGCGGCCTTTTGCTGATCGGGGCCCTTGAAGCCGAATGCGCCGATGTAGGCACGCGAAGGCATTTCGACCTGACCGACCTTGATCCAGTCGAGTCCGTCGGAGACGACCTCCCAGACGTTCTTGGTCGGATCAAGACCCGCACGCGACTGGTCGACGTACGAAAGTGCGACTGTCTCGCCCACGCGAAGATCGCCCGCGGTCGGTAGCACGTCCTTGTCATCGGAACCGCCTTGTGCTGCGGCCACGATCATCTTGAACAACGTGGTTTTGCCGACGCCGTTGGGGCCGATGACACCGACGATGCCGTTGCGCGGAAGCGTGAACGACAAGTCGTCGAGGAGCATCCGATCGCCGAAGCCCTTAGTGAGGTCCTTGGCCTCAACCACGATGCTGCCTAGACGTGGGCCCGGCGGAATCTGGATCTCGTCGAAGTCGAGCTTGCGCATCTTCTCTGCCTCAGATGCCATCTCCTCATAGCGATCAAGACGCGAGCGGCTCTTGGTCTGACGCGCCTTGGCGTTGGAGCGCACCCACTCGAGTTCGTCGGTAAGACGCTTGCGCATCTTGATGTCCTTCTGGCCTTCGACCTTCAACCGCGCGGTCTTCTTCTCCAGATACGTGGAGTAGTTGCCTTCGTATGGGTACGCGCGACCACGGTCAAGTTCGAGGATCCACTGCGCGACGTTGTCAAGGAAGTAGCGATCGTGGGTGATGGCAATGACAGTGCCGGGGTACTTCTCCAGATGCTGCTCGAGCCACTGCACACTCTCGGCATCAAGGTGGTTAGTGGGCTCATCCAGTAGGAGTAGATCCGGCTGCTCAAGGAGCAGACGGCACAGCGCGACACGACGCTTCTCGCCACCAGACAGCACGCTCACATCGGCATCGCCGGGTGGGCAACGCAACGCATCCATGGCCTGCTCGAGTTGAGAATCGAGATCCCACGCATTGCGGTGGTCGATGTCCTCTTGGAGTTTGCCCATCTCGGCCATCAGCGCGTCGAAGTCGGCATCGGGGTTGGCCATTTCGGCAGAGACCTCGTTGAACCGGTCGATCATCGCCTTGGTCTCGGCCACACCGAGCTCAACGTTTTCCATGACGGTCTTGGTCTCGTCGAGGTGCGGCTCCTGCATCAAGATGCCGACCGTGGCGCCGGGTGCGAGGAAGGCATCGCCATTGGAGGCCTGATCGAGGCCGGCCATGATCTTCAGCAGCGTGGACTTGCCCGCGCCATTGGGGCCGACAACGCCGATCTTCGCGCCTGGCAGGAAGGACAGCGTCACGTCATCAAGGATGACCTTCTCGCCATGTGCCTTACGTGCCTTGCGCAGTGTGTAGATGAACTCAGCCATGTGGCTAAGCCTAGTCAGGCCCGCTGGGTCACGCGCTTGGCCATCCGGCCAATGGATGAGGTGAAGGCCTTGCTAGCAGCCGCAGCGACCGGGCGAGCCAGGAATGCTGGCAGGCCCGGTACGCGTACGTCTTCGACCCACGACAGTTCGCAGGTGGTGTTGCTGGAGGCCGTCACGGCCAGGTGCACGTCGCCGGTGAGGACTGGGCCGATCTTGACGATGTGCACCGTCATCGCCTCGCGGTCGAGTGCCTCGACGCGCATGCGGTCGGGCAGTGCGGCTTTGCCGAGTCCTGTCGTTGCGACAAATGCGGTGCCGACTCCTCCATCACCTTCAAGGATCTCGACCTTGGTCATCGGGACCCACTCGGCATGGCCAGACCAGTCGATGAGTTCGTCGAAGACCGCCTGCGCGGGCAGACGAAGGGAGCGACGTACGGTGAACACGACTTGGGCCATGGGGAATCCTTTCCTTCTTGACCGTATCCCAGATCGCTAGAAACCGCTCGCTTGTGGCAGTGCGGTCACTTCGGCGAGTGCACGGTGCTCCTGCTCCTCAACCTGCGGCTTCTTGGTGCGTGCAAATGTCGCAATGCCCTTGGCGAGGTCAGGGCCGATCGCAGTTGCTTCGACTTCGATGAAGTTGCGTGTCGCGGTCGGGTCATTGCTCGCCGGGATCTGCTTGACGCGTACGGCGCCCACGACGATCAGAGGCATGCCCTTCGACACGGTCTCGATGACGTGCTCCGCCAACTGACGCCAACATGACACGTCGAGGTAGCTGGTGCCGCCATCGATCCACTCATTGCTCGACTTGCTGAAGTAGCGATGGTTGTAGGCAAAGCGGAAGGTCGCGCGTGTGTCGCCGCGCGAGGAGACCCAGATGCGCGGGTCGGAGACTGCGTTGCCAGTGATGCTGAGTTCGTTCATGAACAACCTCCAAGAGTTGATGGGAGGTAACTGTCGAATGCGTCAACGAGTCATGTCACGACCAAACTGCACGCGTGTGGATAACTACTGGGTCACGTTGGTGGTGGATCGACGAATTCGCTGAAGTAGTTGGGTGACCTGGCCGACAATCCATGTGGTGATTGCCAAAGCGTCTCACCAGTGGCGGGATCGCGAGTGACGCGCCAATTGCCGTGGGTCTTGAGATTGTGGTGATGCACGCAAAGCGGGTGCAGATTGGCTCGATTGGTAGGACCTTGGGGCCACGGTTGTATGTGATCTAGTTGGGACCGATGTGATCGTCTCGAACACCCCGGGAAAGTACATCTCGGATCGCGCGCGTTGATGAAACCGCGCAATCGCACGCTGGGTGTGTAGGACTTGTGACCAAGATCGAGAAGTTCGCTGGTCATGGGCTCATGGATGAACCGCTGCCACTCGGCGTCTTCGGCGAGGATGCGCGCCAACTCTGGGTCAATGGGCCCATAGCCGGGGATTTCGCCTGCGCCGTCGCGCAGTGCCAGAAGCGTGGGTAAGTCGATCAAGACGCCGACACGTCGCCGGGTGCCGCATGTGGCAGGCATACTGCCCGTGGACTTCGTGGTGTCAAGAAGATGTGCGAATGCGCGCACGAAAACGTCAGCGCGACACTGGTTGATGGTGCGCACTTCCTTGTCGGGGTCACTCGAACCCTCATCAATCGCTTGCTCCATCTGGGCGAGTGAGTCGAGGTCGTCCCATGCGGCAATGCCCTTGTCGATGGGGAGCCACGCAGTGATCTGCATCAGACCGCTCTCGGGAAGCAGCCGGAACTTCACGCCACGCTCTTGATGGGCACGCTCACGCCGTTGCCGCGTCCGCTCGGGCACCACCCGAGCAATCACGCGCGCGATGGCTTCGCGCGAAGACTTCAGACCCTTAGGGCAGCCCACACCTGTGTCGGGATCGATCGGCTTGATCAGGCGCGGCAGGACTTGGCGTTGGATCTCAAGGATCTGCTCCGGAGTCAACTCCCACGTGGCATCAGCGAGTGCTCGGGCGACCCAAGGAGTCAGGTGACCGCGTGAGAGCGCGGCGTGGGTGTCAGCGAGCAGACCCGTGGGCGAAAGCAGAGCCGCGGTGCCGAGTTTGGCGTCGGCGGAGTCCTCGGATAGCCCGCACGTCATCGCCACCTCAGAGACCACAGTCGAACGCGTCACGGCGAAGCGATCCTTGCCTTCGCGCTTCAACGCGCCCTGAGCGAAAGACTGCGTGAGTGTCATGGACTGGGCAGTAATCCAGGCGGCCTGTCGTTCGCAAAGTTGCAGCAGGAGTAGGCGGCCGTCGTCTGCGGACTCATGAGACGTTGCGATCACGCGCTCGGGATCAATCGCATCGAGGACGTAGCCCATTGCTCCGCTGGGCCCAAGGGCGAGCAGGTCGTACAACTCGGCAATGCTCACCGCGCCATTGCGCATGACGATGCGCTGGCGAAGCGAGATTGGGTCGATGACCTGCATGACAGAGCCTTTGTGCTTGCGTGGCGTAACTATGCAACCCACCTGCGAAACGCACTCAACATAAGACTCTTCAGCTCCCACTCGGGAGCGCCACTTTATGAATCAGACTT
>JBIHZU010000012.1:0-15382 GCA_044240285.1 Candidatus Nanopelagicales bacterium
TGCAACGCCGAGGGGCGTGAGTGTGATCGTGCGACGGCGCCTATCTTCTGGGTCGCTTCCGCGTTCGACGAGCCCGTCTTCTTCGAGTTCGCTGAGTAGTCGGCTCACTGTGGAGTGGTCGAGTCCGAGGCTGTCCGCGAGGTCCTTTACGGATACCGGCCCGTTGGCTGTGAGGTCACGAAGTTCGGAACACGCGGTCAGTTTGGCTACGTCCAGGGGTCGTCCCAGTGAGGGCATGGGTAATTGACCCACCGGAGGCCGGGAGACAAGTGGACGTAGTCGCCGTTGCACCTGTTCGAAGAGGTCAAGAAGGTCGTCCGGGATGTGGGCGCCCATCCGTGCCAATGTTTCATGTGTCATTTCCAAGCCCTGATCAGCCACGGAATCCTCCTTCCCCCTCGATTTGCATGCCTCGCACATGTACTTTACAGTACGAAATACATGTGTAGCACAGATACTTCCTAGTTGTGAAAGAGAGAATGTCATGGGCGGCTTGTCTCGGTGGGCAGTTCGAAGGCCTTGGTGGGCGATTGGTGCGTGGTTTGTCCTCGCGATGGTCGTGTTCACTCTCGGCGGGCCACTGGGCGGAAAGCTCAATGACTCTTTCTCACTGCCGGACACGGATTCGCTGAAAGCCACAGAACTCCTCAGCAAGATGCCTAACGCCGGTCAATCTGAGGCCACAGCATCAACAGCTTCGATCGTCTGGTCGCCGAGTAGCGGCACTGCTATTGACTCGGCTTCAGCAACAGTGATCGTGCCGATGCTCGAGAAGATGGGCACCCTGCCCGCAGTCGGCTGTGTCACCAATCCGTTCTACGTGATGACCGACCCGAACTCCGTTCGCGGATTCGGCCCAGACTGCCGGTTCGCACCCATCCCTGACAACATCAAAGATCTCCCCGTTGACATCCGCGAGGCATGGGTGGCTGCGGCTGAGGCAACCTCTCCGATTAGCCCCGATGGGCTTGTTGCGAAGTCGATGGTGACCTTCTCAGGCAGTGGTGATGGTGCTGATGTGCCCAGTACCACCGCTGTTGAAATCATCAATCTGGTCAAGGCGGCAAATGGCCAAAGCGGCATGGAGGTAGGTGCCGGCGGGCAGGTGCTTTCCTTCGCCGGACAGGAGCCACCGAGTAGCGAAGTCATCGGTGTCCTGGTCGCATTGATCATTCTGCTGATTGCTTTCGGCTCCTTTATTGCCGCAGGCTTGCCATTGTTCACGGCCATCTTTGGCGTTGGTCTCGGTGCGGCGTTCCTACTTTTTGTCGCACGGTTCCTTGATGTCGCCACGTTCGCTCCAACCTTGGCCGCCATGATCGGTCTTGGGGTAGGCATTGACTACTCGCTGTTTGTCATCAACCGATTCCGGCAAGCGATCCAAGCAGGCCGTGATCCGAAGCAGGCCGCGTTAGAAGCCGTCAATACGTCGGGACGCGCAGTTGTTTTCGCTGCGTCGACCGTAATCATCGCGCTTCTTGGATTGTTCGTAATGCGTATCAGCTTCTTCAATGGGCTTGCGCTCGCTGCCTCAGGAACTGTCCTACTGGTGATGCTTGCTGCAGTGTGGTTGCTGCCGGCGGTGCTTTCACTTCTTGGTCGCCGCGCGCTGTACCCGGGTTCATTAGTCATAGCTCGCATCCTCGAGAAAATGCACCTGCGCCCGGTTGCCAAGCCATTCCGCCTGCTCTACCGGCTCACACGCCACTCTCGTTTTGTCGGCGAGACTCATGCCGAAGGTGGGCGCTGGGCGGGCTACGGGCGTTTCCTCCAGAAGCATCGGATTGCCGCTGCGCTCGTGTCCCTCGGCATAGTGGTTGCTCTTGCGATTCCTGCGCTCTCAATGCGACTCGGATTTCCTGATGACTCAGGCACACCGCCGGGCAGCATTTCGCGTATCGCCTAT
Organism: Candidatus Nanopelagicales bacterium; assembly: GCA_044240285.1. Lineage (GTDB taxonomy): Bacteria > Actinomycetota > Actinomycetes > S36-B12 > S36-B12 > CAINMH01. Next base: position 1,907 of record JBIHZU010000012.1, read on the forward strand.
GACCTCACCGCGGAAGGTTTCGGCCCCGGTGCCAACGGCCCGTTCTTTGTGGCGGTCCAATTACCCACAACGGGTGACATCGAAGGCCTAACAGAGATTGTTGGTGCACTCGAAGCCACTCCCGGTGTAGCGAAGGTGATTCCGAACACTGCAATGCTTCCCCTCTACACGGAGTCTCTGGCTACCAACCAGATCATGGCTATCCAGGTGCAGCCGAGCACCGGTCCGCAGGACGAGGCAACTTCAGAATTGCTGAACACTTTGCGCACCGACACTCTTCCGGCTGTCACTGCGACGACTCAGTCAGAGGCCTATGTCGGAGGCACGACGGCGATTGTCGATGACTTCAGTTCGGTCATGGCCAACGCAATGCCGGTCTTCCTCTCGGTTGTGGTGGGACTGGGCTTCTTGATGCTGTTCATTCTGTTCCGCTCCATCGTGGTGTCGCTGACGGCAGTCGTGACGAGCTTGCTGTCGTTCGCTGCATCCACCGGCATCACCGTCGCTGTGTTCCAATGGGGTTGGTTCAATGGCCCGCTGGGAGTGACGGGCACGGGCCCGATCTTCCCATTCCTACCTGTAATGGTGTTCGCGATCCTGTTTGGTCTAGCGATGGACTATCAGGTGTTCCTCGTCTCTCGTATGCAGGAAGAGTGGGCGCGCACCAAGGACAACTCAGTCGCCGTTCGTCGGGGTCTCGCGGGATCCGGGCGCGTTGTGCTCATGGCGGCGCTGATCATGGCCAGTGTCTTCGCGGCATTCATCCCGACAACTGACAACACAATCAAACTCTTCGGTGTTGCGCTTGCGTCGGCTGTGCTTATTGATGCATTCGTCATTCGTCTTGTGTTTGTCCCGGCGTTGATGTCAATTCTTGGTCGCACCAACTGGTGGCTTCCTGGTTGGCTCGATCGGATCATCCCGAAGTTCGACGTCGAAGGCGGGGCCGATGAGGTCACCGATGACAAGACCGAGCCGGTGGGGGCCGGGTCGCGCTAGAGATACGCCGTGAAGGCCAGGTAGCTGTGCCGTGCCTCACACCGTGCCTCACACGTCGATTGCTCGCCTGCTCCCATCTCGCGCATCGCAGTACCTCCTAGTAACGTAGGAGCCCTACACAGGCTTAGATAGCCCGAGCATTCGATGGGAAAACGCATGAAGATCGCCGTGTGCGTCAAGCAGGTACCCGACACGTGGGCAGAGAAGCGTCTGCGCCCAGCAGACTCCCTTCTCGATCGCGAATCGGCCGAAGGTGTGCTCAATGAACTCGATGAGTACGCAGTCGAAGAAGCGCTGAAGATTCAAGAAGCTCACGGCGGTGAGGTCACCATCGTGTCGATGGGTCCTGAGCGCGCGGTGGAGACTATTCGCAAGGCGCTCTCGATGGGTGCCGACGCTGGCATCCACATCGTCGACGACGCGTTGTCGGGATCTGATGCGCTGGCGACGTCGGCTGTGCTGGCTGGAGTTTTGAAAGATCGTGGTTTCGATCTGATCATCTTTGGCTCCGAGTCGACAGATGCTCGCATGAGCGTCGTTCCGGCGATGGTCTCTGAGCGCCTCGGACTTCCGCAGTTGACCTTCGCTCAGAAGGTCGACGTCAATGGCGGCACCATCACCATTGAGCGACAGACTGACTACGGTTTTGATTCGGTGGAGGCTTCTTCACCAGTCGTGGTGAGTGTCGTGGAAAAGATCAACGAGCCGCGCTACCCGTCTTTCAAGGGCATCATGGCTGCGAAGAAGAAGCCGCTCGAAACGTTGAGTGTTGCGGATGCTGGCGTGGCCGCGGGTTCTGTGGGTACTGGTGCTGCGTGGAGCGTAGTTGCGGATTTCGCTGCTCGTCCCCCCAAGGCAGCAGGAACAATCGTCAATGACGAGGGCGCCGGCGGAGTGAAAATCGCTGAGTTCCTTGCAACCAACAAGATCATCTGAAGAAGGACAAGACAATGGCACCGATCCTCGTTGTGGTGGAGCACGCAGATGGCGTGGTCAAGAAGGTCACTCTCGAACTGCTCACGCTCGCTCGCTCACTCGGTGAGCCTGCTGCAGTGTGGCTCGGACCAGGCTACGGCGACGCAAGCGCGTCGCAGCTGGCCGAATATGGCGTCGGCACGGCCTACGTCGTGGACAAATCCGACATGGTCGACTTCGTAGTTGCGCCCAAGACCGAAGCACTCGCTGCAGTTGTTAAGCAGGCTTCTCCAGCGGCGATCCTCATTGCCTCTACCGCAGAGGGCAAGGAGATCGCGGGTCGTCTCGCGATCAAGATCGAGTCCGGTGTGATCACTGACGCCGTCGCAATTGCGCCTGATCTCACGGCGACGCAGAGTGTCTTCGGTGGATCGACGATCGTGCACTCCACAGTGACTCATGGCATTCCGATCATCACCGTGCGCCCCAACTCGACAGCTCCCGAAGCAGCGGCAACTGCGCTCTCACGCGTTGACGTCGAGGTTCCCGTCTCAGATGGCGCTCGTGGCGCGAAGGTCACCGGCCGCACAGCGGCGACCAAGGCCAGTCGCCCTGAACTTTCGGAGGCGGCGATCGTTGTCTCGGGAGGTCGTGGTGTGGGTGGGCCTGAAGGATTTGGCGTGATCGAGTCCCTGGCTGATTCGCTCGGTGCGGCTGTAGGTGCCTCTCGTGCTGCCACGGATGCGGGCTGGTACCCCCATCAGTATCAGGTGGGCCAGACGGGCAAGACCGTGTCGCCCCAGCTCTACGTTGCCAATGGCATCTCCGGCGCCATCCAGCACAGAGCGGGCATGCAGACCTCGAAGATGATCGTGGTGGTCAATAAAGACTCTGAGGCGCCGATCTTCGAATTGGCTGATTTTGGTGTCGTGGGCGATCTTTTTGCCGTCGTGCCACAGCTGACCGACGAGGTCCAGAAGCGCAAAGGCTGATCGCCGGTAGCATCACCTACGTGAGTACCGCCTATCTTGACCACGCAGCATCGACTCCGATGCGTCCTGAGGTTCGGGACGTATGGATCGAAGTCTCCTCGTCGGTCGGAAATGCGTCGTCCTTGCACACCGCGGGGAGAGGTGCGCGGCGTGTGGTGGAAGAGTCTCGAGAGTCAATTGCTGCATCGCTGGATGTGCGTCCATCCGAGGTCATCTTCACCTCGGGCGGTACCGAAGCCGACAACCTCGCTGTCAAAGGCATCTTCTGGGCTCGGCAGTCTCTTGATTCGAATCTAAACCGCGTCCTTGCCAGCGCGATCGAGCATCATGCAGTTCTTGATCCGGTGGAGTGGCTCGAAAAGCATGAGTGCGCCGACGTTAAGTGGCTTGACGTTGATGCCTGGGGTCGAGTCGATCTAGCCGTTGTGAGACAGGCCCTTGCCACACCTGGAGTTGCCCTGTGTTCAGTGATGTGGGCAAACAACGAGGTAGGCACAATTCAGGACGTTGCCACGATCGCCGGCTTGTGCGCAGATGCCGGTGTGCCATTTCATACCGATGCGGTTCAAGCTTTCGGCCAGATTCCGCTCGATTTGAACCTCCGTGGGCTGGCGGCTGTGTCCCTGAGTGGTCACAAGATCGGTGGCCCGATGGGTGTAGGCGCGCTTATCGCCCGGCGCGATCTGCAAATGACACCGCTTGCTCATGGCGGCGGACAAGAGCGTGAAGTTCGCTCCGGCACTCTCGATGTTCCTGCGATAGCCGGGTTTGCGGAAGCGGTTCGGTTGGGCGTGATCGAGAGGGAGAAGCACGCTGCGGCTTTGGAGACTTTGCGCAATTCACTTATTGCGCGAGTTACCGAATTGGTGCCTGGTGCCACGCTCAGTGGTGACCCGACGGATCGGCTGCCCAATAATGCCCACTTCACCTTTGCTGGTTGTGAAGGTGATGCTCTACTCATGCTTCTCGACGCGGCAGGTATTCACGTATCGACAGGCTCCGCCTGCACCTCTGGAGTCCCTGAACCAAGCCATGTGTTGTTGGCAATGGGCGTGAGCGAGGCGACAGCGCGCGGTTCATTGCGGTTTTCACTCGGCCGTACATCAACTCAAAGTGACATAGATCGACTAGCGGAGGTCCTGCCTGCCGTTGTCGAACGCGCCGGACGCGCCGGGGTGCTCTCGCTTGCACGATCGACGGAGTCGTGAAGATATGCGCGTAGTGGCAGCCTTGTCCGGCGGAGTTGATTCGGCAGTTGCGGCAGCTCGACTTATCGACGCCGGCCATGATGTGGTGGGTGTGCACCTAGCTCTTGCACGTGAGGCAGCCGTAGGTGGTCCGGGCAGTAGGGGTTGCTGTTCCATCGAAGACTCGCGAGATGCCCGACGGGTTGCCGATGTCTTGGGCATCCCTTACTTCGTCTGGGACATGTCTGAGCGCTTCATGGAAGACGTAATCGATGACTTTGTGGCTGAATACGCCGCCGGTCGTACTCCCAACCCATGTGTCCGCTGCAATGAACGCATCAAATTTGCGGCGGTTCTTGAACGGGCACAGGCGTTAGGTTTCGATGCGGTGGGCACCGGACATTACGCACGGATTGAGACCGGGGCACGCGGTGCAGAATTGCATCGATCCGTTGATCCCGAGAAAGATCAGTCCTATGTTCTCGCGGTCATCAACGCCGATCAGCTGGCCGGAGCTCTGTTCCCCTTGGGCGATTCGCACAAAGACGAGGTGCGTGCCGAAGCCAAGGAACGCGGCCTTCTTGTGGCGGATAAGCCGGATTCGCATGACATCTGTTTCATCCCCACAGGAGACACTGCTGCATTCCTCCGCAAGCGGCTTGGCCCAGCCGAAGCAGATATCGTCGATGCAGAGTCCGGTGAGGTGCTGGGGCATACCGACGTCGCATATGCACTGACCATCGGACAGCGTCGCGGTCTGGACCTTCGTCGACCAGCATCAGACGGACAACCCCGCTATGTCGTCGACGTCGATCTATCGACCGCGCGTGTGCAGGTGGGGCCTCGATCGGCTCTTGCGGTTACCGAGTTGGTCGGCGACCATGTGCGGTGGTGTGGTCCGGTCGAGGACGGTGAAGTACATGGCCATGTGCAGGTGCGCGCTCATGGTGAGCCCGTTCCCGCCACGGCGGTGGTGCGCGGCGACGACGTCGAAGTCCTCATGTCTGAGCCGATATTCGGAGTCGCGGCCGGTCAAACGCTAGTCATGTACTCCGGCACTCGTGCGGTGCTCTCGGCGACGATCAAGTTGACCGCACACGACTAGAGTGATCGTGTGCTGAACGCCACTGGGATCGGGTCGCTGCCTGGAACGCGCCCGGCCGAGGCTGCTCGAATGATGGCGGGCGAACTGCCCGATTTTGCTCATGTCGCTGAACTGCCCGCGAGGGGGCCAGGCGCAGACATGATCGGCCGGACGACCGCCATGCTTGCCGCGGTTGCGCCGTACTTCGCTGTGGAAACCACTCCGGCCGGTTGGCGATTCGCAGATGCTCCGGGTCGTGTCATGCGCCTGGCGCAACAGTGGCTGGTCGAGGATCTCGATTGCATCGAAGAGGCGCTTGTGGGGTTCACCGGATTGGTGAAGCAACAGGTAGTCGGCCCCTGGACACTGGCTGCTGCAATCGAATTGCGCACAGGTGAGCGAGCCGTGCGTGACTACGGGGCTTGTCTGGACTTGGCGGGTGCAGTTGCGGAAGCCGCAGTTGTCCAAGTGGAGCAACTGCGTCGAAGAGTGCCGGGTGCCACGCCGGTCATCCAATTTGACGAACCGGCCCTTCCGACAGTGTTGGCCGGTGGTGTCACGACAGCAAGTGGCATCGCGACATATCGATCTGTCGATCCCCAACGTGCGCGCGAACTACTGGCAGTAGGCATCGATGCGGTGCATGCAGCGGGTGGGCTTGCTGTGATCCACTGCTGCGCGGCGAATCCACCGATCGACGTCATGTCCATCGCCGACATGCTCTCCTTTGACCTCACCCTTCCGTTCGATGCGGATCAGGTGGGCGAGCTGCTTGATCAAGGGACCGCAATGCTTTTCGGAGTTGTGGACACCGCACCTCGAGAGGTCCCGTCCGTGCATTTCGTCGGTGAAGCGGCCGCACGCCGTGTGCAGAACACACTTGATCGCTGGGGCTTCGAGGTGTCAGAGGTGGGGGAGAGAATCTCCTTAACGCCCACGTGCGGGCTCGCCCACGCGAGTCCCGCCTGGACCCGCACCGCCTATGCGGCTCTGGATGACGCCGGTCGCGTCCTGCGAGAGGAGAGGAGAGGTGATGACGCAAGACCCGCGTGAGTATTGGCAACTTCTCGTCGCACAGATTGAGCAAGCGCGCTCGCAATATTATGTGCAAGACTCCCCGTCACTCTCCGATGCTGAGTACGACGTCCTTTATCGCGAACTAGAGCAACTCGAGATTGACCATCCCGAGCTGCAATCGCAGGACTCTCCGACCCAAACACCAGGTGGCCGAAGCTCTGAACTTTTCGAACCCGTTGAGCACTTAGAACGCATGTATTCACTCGACAATGCGTTCAGCGCTGAGGAGATGGATGCGTGGTTCGCACGTGTAGAACGCGGCATCGCAGATTCTGGAGTCGTGGAGGCACCGGCCTATCTGTGTGAATTGAAAATCGATGGTCTAGCAATTGATCTGGTCTATCGGCACGGCCGACTGGTGTCGGTAGCCACGCGCGGAGACGGTCGGGTGGGTGAAGACGTCACCTACAACGCCCGCATGATTCCAGCAATTCCGCAGACGCTCGTGGGTGCTGCGCCGCCGTTAGTAGAAGTCCGTGGTGAGATTTACTTCGCCAATGCAGATTTCGATCGCATCAACACCGAGCAACTTGATGCTGGTGGCACAGTGTTTGCCAATCCGCGCAATGCGGCCGCGGGGAGTTTGCGCCAGCGCATTGACAAGCGCGAACGTGAAGCTCGCACTGAGCGCGCCAAAGCCGAGGTTGAGTTAGGCAAGCGCAGACTGGCTGGACTGAAGTTGATCGTGCATGGCATCGGTGCGCACGACGGCCTGAAGATTGAGCGTCAGAGTCAGGCATATGAAGTTCTCAAGAGCCTCGGCATGCCGACGAGCGATCGAGTGCAGGTGCTCTCATCTCCGATTGAAGTGGCTGCATTCATCGCCCGATTTGGCGAAGGCCGCCACGAAGTTGAGCACGATATCGATGGTGCGGTCATCAAGGTCGATCAATTGTCCTTGCAGGAGGCTCTCGGTGCCACGTCTCGTGCGCCGCGGTGGGCGATTGCCTATAAGTACCCACCCGAAGTTGTCCGTACCAGGCTCCTCGATGTTGCCGTGCAAGTGGGTCGAACGGGTCGGGTGACGCCGTATGCCGTGATGGAGCCGGTGTTTGTGGCGGGGTCCACCGTGTCCTCGGCCACCTTGCACAACGGGCATGAGGTGCAACGCAAAGGTGTCCTCATCGGCGATCTGGTCTTCCTTCGCAAAGCCGGAGACGTCATCCCCGAAATTCTTGGGCCGGTGTTGGAGGCGCGAACAGGTAACGAACGCCCATTCGTTATGCCGACTCATTGCCCCGAGTGCGGAAGCGAACTTCGGCCAGAGAAGGAGGCTGACGCCGATATCCGCTGTCCCAACGCCCGATCTTGCCCGGGTCAACTGCGTGAACGACTTGCCTACCTTGGTTCGCGCGCCGCCTTCGACATCGAGGGTCTCGGGGAGAAGAGCGCACGGGCGCTACTGGAAGAGGGCGTCATTGCTGATGAGGGTGCGCTATTTGATGTCACCGCCGATCAATTGCGACAGACCGTCTATTTCACGCGTGCTCCCAAGAAGGGTGAGGACGGTCCGCAACTCAGCAAAGCTGGCGAATCGCTGCTCGAAGGTCTACAGAAGGCGAAATCGCAGCCGTTGTGGCGAGTGCTGAATGCGCTCTCGATTCGACATATTGGGCCGCCCACTGCCCAGGCAATCACGCGCGAGTTCGACTCGCTTGACGCGCTGGCCGGTGCCTCAGCTGAGGAAATCGCCCTGACCGAGGGTGTGGGCGCAATCATTGCTGAGGCGATCGTGGAGTGGTTCTCCGATGAGTGGCACCGCGACATTGTGGCCATGTGGGCCGCAGCGGGCGTACGAATGCGCGATGAAGTCAAAGAGACCGGCCCGCAGCCCTTCGCCGGACTTACCTTTGTCATCACCGGTACCTTGGCTGGGATGTCGCGCGACGAGGCCGCCGAGGCCGTGACCTCCCGTGGTGGCAAGGCAAGCGGATCGGTGTCCAAGAAGACGTCGTATGTAGTCGTGGGTGATTCACCCGGCTCGAAGTACGACAAGGCGATCGAACTCGGTGTTCCGGTCCTAGACATTGACGGATTCCGGGCGCTACTAGGGACCCCAGTAGACTCTGGCGAGTGACCTCCATTAGCCGCGCCGACGTGGCCCACTTGGCCCGTCTGGCCCGCTTGGCGATCCCCGAGGACCAGCTTGACCACTACGCCGAGCAGCTTGACGTGATCCTGCAGTCGGTTGCTCGAGTGGGGGAGGTGGCCGCGGCCGATGTGCCGGCGATGTCACATCCGGTGCCCCTTCTCAATGTGTTTCGTGACGACGTAGCGCGCCCCGGTCTCGACCGCGAGGCGGCTATGGCGGCGGCGCCGGCAATTGAGGATGACCGCTTCCGGGTTCCGCGCATTCTGGATGAGGAGTGACCGTGAGTCTCATCCGTGACAACGCTTCGGTCCTTGCCTCGGCGATTGCCGAAGGGGAGGTGAGCAGCGAGGAAGTCACTCGTGCGCACCTAGATCGCATTGCTGCAGTGGATGAGCGCGTGCATGCGTTTCTTCATGTCGACTCTGATGGAGCCATTGCTGCGGCGAAGCGTGTTGACGCCAAGCGTGCGGCGGGTGCAAAACTCGGCCCGCTTGCTGGGGTGCCATTGGCGCTGAAGGACGTACTCGCCATGAAGGGCCAGCCAACAACTGCTGGTTCAAAAATCCTTGAAGGCTGGATACCGCCGTATGACGCTGCAGTCGTTGAGCGTCTGCGTGCAGCCGACATCATCATCTTGGGCAAGACCAACATGGATGAGTTCGCGATGGGCTCGTCTACGGAGCACTCCGCCTACGGACCGACGCACAATCCGTGGGACCTTGATCGAATCCCAGGTGGCAGTGGTGGTGGTTCTGCGGCAGCCCTCGCAGCTTTCGAAGCGCCGCTGGCGATTGGCACCGACACCGGCGGCTCGATTCGCCAACCCGCGGCTGTCACCGCAACGGTAGGCGTGAAGCCGACTTATGGAGCGGTTCCGCGTTACGGATTGATCGCGCTCGCCTCGTCACTTGATCAGGTGGGCCCTTGTGCGCGCAACGTGCTTGATACGGCACTGCTGCATGCGGCGATTGCTGGCCATGATGCACGTGACTCCACATCAATCAATGCACCCGTCCCGGATGTCGTTGCAGCTGCTCTCAATGCAGACGTCCGCGGAATGAAGGTCGGACTGGTCCGCGAACTTTCGGGCGCTGGCTATCAGGCCGGTGTGCAACAGCGCTTCGATGAGGCAGTAGCAATTCTGACCGAACTAGGTGCTGAAGTCATTGAGGTCTCGTGCCCACACTTCGAATATGCGCTCGCCGCCTACTACTTGATCCTGCCCAGTGAGTGCTCAAGCAACCTTGCTCGCTTCGACGGCATGCGTTATGGATTGCGGGTGGGTGACGACGGTTCGCGCTCTGTCGAAGAAGTTATGGCGCTCACTCGTGAGGCCGGCTTTGGCCCAGAGGTCAAGCGCCGCATCATGATTGGCACATATGCGCTCTCTTCAGGCTATTACGACGCTTATTACGGTCAGGCCCAGAAGGTGCGCACGCTCATCACGCGCGACTTCACCGAAGCCTTCGAGAAGGTCGATGTGCTGATCTCTCCGACTGCACCGACCACTGCGTTCAAGATTGGCGAGAAGGTGGATGATCCCGTCGCCATGTATCTCAACGACATTGCAACGATCCCGGTCAATCTCGCGGGCAACTGCGCGATGTCGCTGCCAATCGGCCTCGCGCCAGAGGATGGGCTGCCCGTAGGCCTGCAAATCATGGCACCGCCAATGGGTGACGATCGGCTCTACCGCGCGGGTGCGGCTGTCGAGGCGGCACTCGTCGATCGATGGGGTCATCTGCTCATTGAGGAGGCTCCCGCGCTATGAAGACTGTCCCCTTTGACGAGGCACTGACACGCTACGAGCCCGTGATCGGTTTGGAAGTACACGTCGAGCTCGGTACGCAATCCAAAATGTTTTGCTCGTGCTCCACGAATTTTGGCGCTGCGCCCAACACGCAGGTGTGTCCGGTGTGCCTGGCACTGCCCGGAGCAATGCCCGTGGCGAATCGTGCAGCGATCGAATCCATTATTCGCATCGGCCTGGCGCTGAACTGCTCAATCGCAGAGTGGTGCCGCATGGCGCGCAAGAATTACTTCTACCCGGACATGCCCAAGGACTATCAGATCAGTCAGTACGACGAACCGATCTGCACTGACGGTTACCTCGACGTCACGGTTGATGGTGCGGTCATACGTGTCGAGATCGAACGCGTTCATATGGAAGAGGACACCGGCAAGCTCACTCACTCCGGTGGAGCCACTGGGCGTATACATGGCGCCGACTACTCGGTCGTGGATTACAACCGCGCGGGCATCCCGCTCGTGGAGATTGTTACCAAAACTGTTGTAGGCACAGGTGCGCTCGCTCCTGCAGTTGCGCGGGCCTACGTTGCTGAGCTACGCGACTTGATGCGTGCGCTGGGTGTTTCCGATGTGAAAATGGAGGAGGGATCGTTGCGCTGTGACGCTAACCTCTCGCTCAATCGTCCAGGTGATCCTTGGGGCACCCGTACTGAGACAAAGAATGTCAATTCGTTGCGCTCGGTCGAGCGGGCGGTGCGCTTCGAGATCGAGCGTCAGGCGGCGGTGCTCGATGACGGTGGTCGGGTCCATCAGGAGACTCGTCACTTCCAAGAGGGTGACGGAACTACTGCGCCTGGGCGATCCAAGGAGCAAGCGGAGGACTACCGCTACTTCCCTGAGCCCGACCTTGTGCCTATTGCTCCGTCACGGGAATGGGTCGAAGAACTGCGACTCACGCTTCCCGAACTGCCGTCTGTGCGTCGCGCACGTCTGGCTGAGGCCTGGGCCATTGGCGAATTCGAAATGGCCACGCTGGTCAATGCTGGAATTCTCGACATCGTTGAGGAGACAGTCGCCGCTGGAGTTGCGCCGGATGCTGCGCGCAAGTGGTGGTCGGGGGAGTTCACCCGTGCGGCCAGCGAGCGCGGGGTCGAGCCCGCTGACCTTCCCGTGACTTCAGCAGACATTGCACGCGTGGAGGAACTCATCGCGTCGGGAGCCCTCAACGACAAGCTTGCTCGTCAGGTTTTCGAGGCAGTGCTCGCGGGCGAAGGTTCGCCTGATGAGGTCGTAGCGGCGCGTGGTCTGGCTGTGGTGAGCGATGACGGTCCGCTGCTCGAAGCAATTGATGCGGCGCTTGCCGAACAACCAGATGTGGCGGAGAAGATTCGCAGTGGCAAGTTGCAAGCGGCCGGCGCGATCGTGGGTGCAGTCATGAAGACCACGCGTGGTCAGGCTGATGCGGGTCGCGTACGCGAACTACTCCTCGAACGCCTCGGCGTAGAGGGCTGATTCACCAAGACCCACCACCACCACCGCCACCGCCACCACCTGAGAAGCCGCCGGAGAACCCGGAGCCACCTGAGCTTTGCGGTGCAGTGGTGCTCGACGTGAGTGCCATAGTCGAGGTGTTCACCATGGACCACAGCAGATAAGTACCAGCGACGTTGTAGCCCACGCCATGCAGTTGTTCTGGGGTGAGATCTGGGAATGCGTTGACCCATGACTCGGACAACCCGAAGACGATGGCGTAGGGGAGCATCGTGGCGAATATGGTGACGTCATTGAGATTGAGCTTTTGCGCAAACTCTCGACGAGCCGCTGCGGCATCAGTGTTCAGTAGTCGACGGAATCCCTCGACTTCCGAGAGGAATTTCGCGGAGGTACGAGTTTGCATCCGTGGCGTAATCCAGGCGGCAATAGCACCGCTAATTACAGCCATCACGGTAAAGGGAAGCACTGCGGCAGCGAGGACGGGAACTCCACCCCAGATAGAAATCACCAGCACAATGACGCTCAAGACTCCGCCAATCGCGAGCAGACTCTTCCACGGACGGTCGGGCTTATCGCCTTCAGGATTGCGTCGGCCCGATACGAGCGCGTCATTGACGAGTTGAATCTTGGTTGTGGCGACCGCCGCCGCAACTTCGGGGTCGTAGTGTCCCAGGGTGGCCTGAGGCTGTCCCTTGAGCACCGCGGCGAGAAGTTCGTTCTCCCACGGGCGAAGGTCGGTGGCCTCGCCACGCCACGTGATCAGGAGTTCGTCGTGCCCCTGCTGCGCCACGGTGACATGTTTGCGAGCGGTGAGGTCAAGCACCGTTGCCGTAAGTGCGCGCCCATCAACCTCGCCCTCCCATGCGGCCGCAATTTCCGCGGGCCGTAGGTCATCCGGTGGGCCATAACGGACGGGCGCGTAGGCAATATCTACGCCCTTATTGCGTCGACGAGTGGCTATCGCGATGACGATCGGCACAGCACCGAGAAGAAGCGCAATAGGAATCGTGATGAGTGCAATCGATAGTGCTTGAGCCCCAGGGCCTTTGCGAATATCTGGCGAGATGGGGGCAGTGAATGCCTTGGGGGAGTAGGCGATGACACCCGTGAGGGCTTCTGCCGGCCTAAGGGCTGCAGGCCCGAGAGTCACGGTCGTGCCATCGGTAGTCACTGTGCAGCTATCGGTGGAGCCGCTGCTGCCCGTGAAGCACTTAGTGGCCAGTGGTGCGGCCGGACCTGTGACAGTTGTCTTTGCGGATCGGATGTACACATCCCATTGGGTTCCGATGAAGTTCCAGTACAACTCCGCATCACCGGCACTCACTCCGGATGGCAGATTCGTCTCACTTGATGAAATGGTGGTGAGGGCACCACCGACGGTGTAGTTGATCGAATAGATGTGTGTGCCGGTGATCGTTACATTGGGGTTGCCGATCTTCAGGACAAGGTAGGCGCCTTCAGCCGATTGTGACACCTGCGCCGGCTTGCCGTCCTGGGTGACTGAGCGCACGCGGATGTCGTAGTACTGGCGGTAGCCATCGGGGAGTTCGACATAGAGCGGGATCGTTCGAAAGACGCCGCGCTTGTAGTTGCCGTCGAAGTCCCATGCGAAAGTTTCAGTGAGATCGAGTGTGGTGTCCGAGTTCACTTGCGCTTGCACATCAAACGCCGTGATGTTCTCCGCTGCATGAGCAGGCGCAGAGATTGCGATCGGCAGAGCCGTGACAGTAACGGCGAGGGCGGCAACCGCCCAGCGCTGGGCGGTACGCACTAGAACTGGACTTGAGGTGCGCTGCGGCGACCCTCGTCCGGCTCGTTGTACATCTCGCGCACTGTCACCTTCGCCAGGCCCGTAAACCACATAGACGGGATGGTGCGCACGGCTGT
>JBIHZU010000147.1:0-4674 GCA_044240285.1 Candidatus Nanopelagicales bacterium
GTCAGCGCCGTGGGCCTTGCGCTGACGGCGTGCGGCGGCTCTGCCTCGCCCCCCACCACAAGCGGCGCAGCTTCGCTTAAGGTCCTGTGCACTGTTGACGAGGCGTGGTGCACCAGGCAGGTGGAGGCGTTCCAAGCGGAGACGGGCATCCCCACCACGTTCGAACGCAAGAGCGCGGGGGACGCACTGGCACTGATTCGGAGCGCAGCGGGAAATCCCGAGTTCAGCGTCTGGTGGGGAGGCGCCTCCGACAATTACGAAGCTGCCAAGGGTGACGGGCTCCTCGAGCCTTATCAGTCGCCCAACGCCGCCGGCGTCGACACTCGTTACAAGGACGCCTCCAGTTTGTGGACTGGTATCTACGCGGGCGTACTCGCCTTCTGCTCGAACTCAGAGACACTCCGGAAGGACGGGGTGTCCGCCCCAACTTCGTGGGATGACCTGCTGAGCCCGAAGCTACAAGGCCACGTCTCCATCGCTCATCCCAGCACCTCGGGCACCGCCTACACAGCACTCTGGACGATTAGAACGCTTCAGGGAAGCGACGACGCGACCTTCGCCTACCTCGACACATTGCAGGCCAACGTCGGCGCCTTCACCAAGAGTGGCTCCGCCCCCGTCGGCGTCGTCTCGGAGGGGAACGCAGCCGTGGGCGTGGTCTTCGCACATGACTGCCTGTCGGCGATCAACAATGGGGCGCAGCAACTGGGCGTCTCGTTCCCCGTTGAAGGCACGGGGTACGAGATCGGTGCCACTGCGTTACTTAAAGGTGCTCCCAACCCGGATGCTGCTCGCCGCTGGATCGACTGGGTCCTCACCGCTAAGGCACAGGAAATCGGCGCGCAGGCGGGGGCCTTCCAAGTGCCGCTTAACTCCGACGCTGCGGTTTCTCCGTTGTCGGTGCAGCTACGGGACGTCACGCTTGTGGACTACAACGCGGCGGAGGCTGGTGCTCAGCGCACCACTCTCACTACTCGATTTGAAGAGCAGATCGCGGCGGCACCCACGGAGTAGTGCATGGGCCTTGAACACAGTGCTTGTCCCGCATACGTATGACTGCTATGTCCTGACTTTCAGGGTTACATCTCATTGGCCCTCATTCAATAGTGCAAGCGCCAATGTTTGAGCGTGTCATGCAGATTTCTGGCCAATAGAGTCGGCGCCATTCGACTGCTTCTGACGAAGGGCCAGGCTTTGCGTAGCACTACGAAATTTGTCTGTGGTTTGTTGTGTATTGCGATAGCCGCCTTCGGGCAGATCGGTGTTGAATCCCTTACTCAGTCCGCCAGCGCCACAACTTCCACAGTGCCGAGTGCTCCACTTCAGGTGTATGTGTCCAACGCAGCGTCTACTTCGCGCGTTGTGACCTGGACCGCTCCGTTGTCTGACGGTGGTGCCGCGATTTCTGACTACACGATCGAAACCCGCGAGGTGGGCACGTTGACCTGGGTTCCCGTTTCGCACAATGCCTCGACTAGCACAACGATCCAGGTGAGCAACCTGTCGACCACAGCGACATACGTGGCTCGAGTGCGCGCGATCAATTCGGAGGGTTTTGGTCCGTGGAATATCACTGGATCCCGAATCGATGGTGGCCGGGAATTTGCATGTGCAGTTGTGGACGATGGCACTATCCAGTGCTGGGGCGACAACACCTTTGGACAACTCGGCAACGGGTCCAAAGGAGTTAGTGCTCAGAGTCTGGTCCCGGTCGAATCGTCGCGATCGGTGATCACTGGTGTGATGGCAGGCACTACGGCCGTCAGCCTGAGTGCTGGCCGCTACCACGCATGTGCACTTATGGGTGATGGAACCGTCAAGTGCTGGGGCCTCAACTATGACGGTCAAGTGGGCGATGGCTCAAACGCGGCGGAACTACTTACTGCAGTGTCAGTCTCAGGCATCACGGGCTTGACTCCCGAGGCAACCGCAGTAGATATCTCGGCCGGCAGTTATCACACGTGTGCTGCGATGGCTAATGGCACCGTTAGGTGCTGGGGGCATGGCCAGAATGGACAGCTCGGAGATGCCACCACAGTTTCGAAGTCGACACCGACTGTGGTCGCGGGGATCACGGGACTCTCGGCCGACACGACAGCAATGAGTGTGACCGCCGGAGCACTGCATTCGTGTGCGGTGATGGGCGATAGAAGTCTGAAATGCTGGGGACATAACAATCCCGGCCAGCTCGGGTTTGGTGGCTTCTCGCTGGACAAGTCCAGCCCGATTGTTGTAGTCGATCTCCCCGGGCTTGTGGCTTCGAATTCCGTTGTCAGCGCAACAGGGGGCCTTCTGTTCAGTTGCGCCCAAATTGCAGACGGCACCGCCAAGTGTTGGGGTTCAAATGCCTATGGCGAGTCGGGCTTCGACCCGACGACCGCATCCAGCAGTTATTCACCACTATCGGCAGGAGCCACAGTTATCACTGGGCTCAGCCAGAGCTCAACGTCGATTGACGTCTCGTCGGGCAGGACTCATTCGTGCGCGCTCATGGCCGATGGCACGGTCACTTGTTGGGGTAACAACCTTTATGGTCAGCTCGGCAATGGGGATACGACGAGTAGTTTCGTGCCCGTCCGGGCCGGTGCGTCGACTATTTCGGGGGTGGATGCAGGGAGCACGGCCGTAGAGGTTGCTGCCACTGACTACTTCTCCTGTGCGCTCATGGCTGATGACAGCGTGAAGTGTTGGGGGAGGAATGACAAAGGCCAGATCGGCGATGGCACATCAACCAATGCTTTGAGCCCCATGGATGTGCAACTGATTGTCCCGATTACACCGCCTGGAGTGCCCGGTAAGCCCAAGATTGGTAAGCGCACGACCTCGTCGATTGCGATTAAGTGGTCGGCGGCTGCGAGCAACGGGTCTGCAGTCACCGACCACATCGTCGAATATCGAACCGGTGCAGGCGCGTGGCTTACCTTCGCGCATCCTCAGCCGATAACTTCCACCGCAACCACCGTGACGGGCCTCACGAAGGGTGTGCAGTACACCTTCCGCGTCACTGCGGTCTCCGCTGCTGGTGCGGGAGCGCCATCGGCTGTGTCGAAACTGGCACTTGCAGCTTCAGCGCCAGGAGCTCCGCAGTCTCTGGTGGCTAAACCGAACGGGCTTCGGGGTCAGTTGGTCCTCTCCTGGAAGCCGGCCGCTATTAACGGAGCACCAACCTTGGCTTACTCCGTCAAGTGGCTCAGAGCGGGCAAGTGGGTGCTGTCGGTCAAGGTCAAGGGGGCACTGACCTACACGATCAAGGGCCTGCCCAAGGGCGCTCCTCAGACAGTGTGCGTCAC
Organism: Candidatus Nanopelagicales bacterium; assembly: GCA_044240285.1. GTDB lineage: Bacteria > Actinomycetota > Actinomycetes > S36-B12 > S36-B12 > CAINMH01. The sequence continues at coordinate 3,291 of JBIHZU010000147.1, forward strand.
GGTAAAGACGATTGAGGGCACTGCGCGTGTTATCAAGGCCGGGATCATCTTGAAGTAGATAGGTCACGCGGTGCATGTAGCGCTGACTAGAACGGTGGTGGATCGGGCATGGGCGTGTAGGGGTGTGGCGCTTTTGCGGTGAGGCCGCGTGGGCTGGTCCATGTTGTTTCGCCTGAGTCGTGGTAGCGGGTGACCTGCCAATTGCCATGTGTTTTGAGGTTGTGGTGATGCACGCATAACGGGTGCAGGTTGTCGCGGTTGGTTTGACCTTGGGGCCAGGGCGTGATGTGGTCGAGTTGAGATCGCCTCGCTTGATGATTGCAGCCCGGATAAGTGCATTTGGGGTCTCGGGCGTGGATGAACTCGCGAAGTTTTCGACTTGGTTCGTATCTACTGTTGCCGAGGTCGAGTATTTGTCCGGTTATCGGGTCGTGAAGGAATCTTCGCCATTCATTGTCCGCAGCAAGTGCGCGAGCAAGCTCTGGATCGAGTGGTCCGTAACCGGGCAGCTCCGCCGGGTTGTCACGTAGCGCGAGAAGCGTCGGGAGATCAATCAGAACGCCGACGTTTACGCGCGCAGGGACGTTGACGCAGTCCAGAAGCGTCGTGGCGGGTGTGGGCTTGGAGTTCATCACCAGATCCACCAAGACATCTGCTCGGCACTGGTTGATTGTGCGCACACTCCCCGTGTCATGGCCGGCCTCTTCTACTGCCTTGCGTTCTGCAGCTTGGGATGCTTCAGCCATTTCAGCGATGCGCTCGTAGAACGAGATGCCTTGGACTTTGGTGGTCCACAGACAAATCTGTGCGAGACCGTCTTCTTCGAGGATGCGAATCTTCACACCACGCTTGGCCATGGCCCGTGCGTGCTTTTCTTTGGCTCGTTCGGGTGCGATCCGGTTAAGGGCTCGGGTGAGTTGGTCTTTGGCATAGGAGTAACCCGCAGGTGCACCTTCACGGGTGATGGGGTCGATGTGGCGCACAAGTCTCGGGAGCACCATGGCCTCGACGCGGACCATCTGCTCGAACGACAGTCCATCCATCGCGTCAGCCATCAGGCGAGCAACGGGTTCGGTGAGGAGTCCCTGAGCGAGCGCCTCATGGGTGGTGGAGAGAACACCTTCAGGGTTGAGCAGGCCAGCTTGAGTGATCTTCACATCAGCCGTCGACCCATGAACCCCCATCACCAGACCAACCTCGGCAACCACCCCGGAGCGAGACACATCAAACCGAGAGGAAGGGCGGTCCGTGCGGTCCATCGCGGAGGTCGCGTAGGCGTTGGTCATGCGAGTGGATAACGCAGCCGACCACGCTTCTTGACGCTTACACAACTGCAACAGAATCAACCGGCCCGCATCAGCGCCCTCACGCACCGCAACCTGCA
>JBIHZU010000148.1:0-4669 GCA_044240285.1 Candidatus Nanopelagicales bacterium
AAGCCTATGCGCCCATTTCGTTAAGTAGGACGCAGCCGTGAACCTCCCCAGTCAATGCTCCCGTTGACATCCTTCTTCGCAGCAGACTCACAGCCTTTATCCACCCATCCAACAGAAGCAACCCCTAGCGTGTCCTCATGATTGTGCGCATGCGACGTCTAGCGCCATGGGCCGTCGCAGCAATCGCTCTTGCCGCTGGAGTCCTCTATCTGGTCGCCATTCGCGAAGGCGCAGTTCATGGCTACTACTCCCCGGCATCCGCGGGTATGGCGTTTGACTGGCACAACTTCATCTACGGATCTGCAGACACCGCGGGATTTGCTGGGGTCGACAAAATCCCTGGATCTTTATGGCCGCAAGCCCTGTCAATCAGCATCTTCGGTTACAGCACATGGGCCCTACTCATCCCGGAGGTCCTCGCATCCGTCGTGACCATCGTTTTCCTCTACCTCTCGGTGGCTCGCTGGTTGGGGACGATGACGGGCGTAATCGCAGCACTAATTTATGCGTGCACCCCAGTCGTCGCAGCAGTCGCACAAGTGAACGTCCCTGAAGCGTGGTTTGCGCTTCCACTCACGATCGCCGGCTACTTCACAATTCGCGCCGTGCAAAGTGGCAAGCTCTGGTGGCTCATTGGATCTGGCCTGGCAATCGCCGTGGCGTTTCAGGTAAAGATGTTGCAAGCCTGGCTGCTGTGGCCAGCGGTCATCATCGTCTATCTCATCGCTGCACCCGTCACGCTGTGGAAACGTGTCTGGCATCTCCTTGTCGCTGGCGCGATCAGCCTCGTTGGCTCACTCAGTTGGATACTCCTTGTCTGGCTTACCCCCGCGAACTCACGCCCGTGGGTAGGTGGCAGTGACACAAACAGCCCATGGGAGATGGTGTTCGGTTACAACGGATTAGGACGATTCGGTTGGTGGACAGGCCGCACTTTCATCGCCGACTTCGCGGGCTCTTCCGGAATCAGCCGACTAGTCAGCCCGATGCTGGCTGTTGACCTTGGTTGGTTGCTTCCGCTTGCCGTTGTCTCGCTAGTCGCAGGGATTGTCATCGCCGGTCGTCGCGCCCGAACCGATATTGCCCGGGCCGGGTGGATCTTTTTCGGGCTCTGGTTTGTCATAACCGGCGCCACACTTGTATGGGCCAGCGGGATTCACACGTTCTACGTCTTGGCCTATGCCCCCGCACTCGCGGCACTCGCTGCAGGCGGGGTCAAGATCGGCTACGACTCGATTCGCATTTCGCCGAATCGTTTGGCTTGGCTCAGCGGTGCTTTCCTCGTAGTGCAAATCGCATGGACGGCTTGGTTTATCTCTCGAACGGGCGAATACATCTGGCTCATCCCGATCACCATCGGTTTTGCGATCATGAGTCTGGTCGCAATCGTCTGGCATCGTGCCGACATCGCTGTCGCCGCTGCTCTCATTGCGATGCTAGTAGCACCACTCACGTGGTCCATCTCAACGTTGGGCACCACCAACAGCATCAATCCCACCGCGTCACACAGCCGTCATGGCGGGCCCGGGATGCTACCCGGTGGCGGAATGCCCCCGGGTAGCCGCGACAACACCGAGGTCCTGATTTCCTGGCTCAACGCACACGACCCCGGCACAAAGTACTTGGTTGCCGGCAGCAGTGACGCAGCATCCGGTTTGGTCATCGCAGAGGTTCGTGGCGTGATGTATCTCGGCGGTGGGTTCCACGATGCAGACCCCACGCCCACTGCCTCACAACTCGAAGAGTTGGTGTCGAGTGGCCAGCTGGCGTACGTGCTGCAATCTATTGGCGGAGTCAGACCTGGTGGCGGCGGGCCTGGCGGTGGCGGACATGGCGCCCCACAGCAAAGCGGCACGGCTCCCGCTGTATCCAAGGCACGCACTGCTTGGATCACCCAGCACTGCGCTCCGGTGATGGGTGCGCCCCCAGGACTTCTCAGCTGTAAATAACTTCAGGTCTGTCACACGCGCACGGGCTCGAAAACCGCAGCAGTCTCTGGAGTTTTGCGCAAATGGACTAATCCCAGAATTGCAAGAATCAACCAGATGAGGGCTCCTGCATCTGGCGGCAATGTTGATGCTTCGGATGAGAACGAAACCTTCTGCGAAGTCAACTCCGCCGTCACCTTGTTCTGGGCAAAAGTTCCGCCCCACATCAGCAACGCGCCAAGCACAAGCAAGAAAACCGCGAGAACAAACCCAGTCACCGAAAGAACTTTGTCAAAACTTCGTCTGCGCATAACGCGCCTCTCGGCCAACCCATTTCGGGGCCTGTGCAATGAACCTCATCGCAATTTCACACTACTCGCGCAAACGTGTAGAAAACGTAGGTAACCGGTCAAAGTTCTAGCAACGACACGTCACATAAGGCAAGCCTTAACCAACGTCAGGGACCTCACGGAGCAGGTCATACTCAGGTTCTTCACCAAGGAAAATAGTTTGATAGATAAAACCTTTTGGCCCATACGGCGGTGCTGTATACGTGATACCGGAGTTCTTCACCGCTGCATCGAATGCGTCCCAATCCTCAAAGACAAGCTCTGTGACTCGTTCCCACTCGTTGAGTTGCTCCTGAGTGCGGCTGCCCGCTCCGAACGGAGCTTTAATTGCCTTCCAAGTTCGGTAGCCAATCAATCCATGCGCGGCCATCTGTTTTGCCTCTTGCGTGTGAGTGCCGAGATACCAGCGCTCACCTTCTTCGACAGACACTCCGTCTGGGTACTTGAACAAATACATCCAGCGAATCATTACGACTCCCGACTTACCAACGGATGAGTTCTCGAGCAGCCGCCACAATTTCTGGAACCTGCGGGAAGCAGAACTGTTCAAGTGCCATGTTTTGCGGAATTGGCACATCAGGTCCCGCGAGTCTCCGCACTGGCGCATCAAGTTCGACAAATAACTCATCGGCTGCCCGTGATGCGATCTCTGCGCCTGGCCCCATCGTCAACGGCGCCTCATGAACAATCAACAGGCGAGAGGTCTTTCGGACTGAAACGGCAACGGTTTCCCAGTCGAACGGGACGAGCGTCCGTGGATCAATTACTTCAATCGACAATCCCTCTGCCGCCAACACCTCAGCCGCCGCCAACACCTCAGGCACCATTCCCGCCCAAGCGACAACCGTCAAGTCCGTACCTTCACGTCGCACAGAAGCTTGTCCAAAGGGGACGAGCAATTCAGGATCATCGGAGACCAGACCCTTGACGCGATAGAGCCTACGTGTCTCGAAGAAGATGACGGGATCGTCATCTCGGATTGCGGACTTGAGCAATCCCTTGGCATCAGCCGGTGTGGATGGCACAGCGATTTTGAGCCCGGGAGTATGCCAGTAATGACCTTCGGGGCTCTGTGAATGCTCTGCTCCTACACCGCCTTGGATGCCCGATGGAGCTCGAATCACAACGGGGATTGTGAAAGCTCCACCGTGCATATAGCGCCACTTGGGCAGCTTGTGGAAGGACTCGTCGCCAGCCACGAGCAAAAAGTCAGCGAATTGGACTTCTGCGATTGGCCGTAGCCCGCCGAGGGCCGCACCCACCGCTCCACCCACGACAAAGTGTTCAACAATCGACACGTCGCGTACTCGCTCAGGGCCATGCTTCTCGAAGAGATTGCGCGTGACGCCAAAGACTCCGCCCATGCGCCCGACGTCTTGCCCGAAGAGCACCACTCGTGGATCGCGGGCCATCTCTTCGTCCATCGCGTGGTTGATCGCCCAGGCATAGGTAATTTCTGTTGAGGTCATGCCCATAGCCCTTCGAAGATGCGATCACCGGTTGGTTCAGGTGACAGCCGCGCGCGATCCTCTGCCGCTGCCATCTCAGCCACTGCCTCGTCCCAGATCGACGACACATCGGCGTCGCTCGCGCCCAACTCGATCAACTGCGTCTGGGCGAGGGATAGCGGATCGCGCTCCTTGGCCTGTGTGACGTCGTCCTTATCGCGGTAGGGCTGCACATCTCCGGTGTAGTGCCCCTCAACGCGCGACGTCTTTGCTTCAATGAATGCCGGTTGCCCAGCGCGCGCCTTTTCGGATGCGCGTCGCGCCGCCGCTTGTACTGCGCGGACATCTTGCCCATCGACAACTTCGGTGTAGAAGCCCAGAGCAGCTGCTCGAGGCGCGATGTCATCCGTGCCCTGCACGTCAGTGAGTCGCGCTGACACCGCCCAACCATTGTTTTCACAAATCCACAGGACCGGCAATTTCCACGCTGCGATTGTGACGCCGGCCTCAAGGAAGGTGCCTCGCGCGGACGCTCCATCACCGAAGAATGCGGTGGCAATACGGTCCTGCTTGAGTACCTGACTTGCCAGCCCCAAACCAGCAGACAGTGTGAAAGAGGATCCCAGGGTGCCACCCTGGCCCATGATGCCGTTTTCGACGTCTACGCAGTGCACTGTGCCAGCGCCTAGCCCACCGGTGCTTCCACCTACACGACCGAGGAAGTCCCCCAGAATCCGTACGGGATCCATGCCCTTTGCAGTGAGATAAGTCAACCCGCGGTGCGCATACAGCAGGTAGTCGTCCTTGCGTAGGACTGAACACACCCCCGCCTGAATACCCTCTTGCCCGCGACCCGGGTGGAAGAACCCCCGGAACTCGCGGGAGTTGGTCAGCGCATTGACCCGATCCTCCAAGGCCCGACCACGGGCCATCTGCCGATACA
>JBIHZU010000149.1:0-4664 GCA_044240285.1 Candidatus Nanopelagicales bacterium
CGGCTTTGTCGAACGCAGCCGACCTGAAATCCCCGAGTGACATGTCGATGCAGACATTGCGCGAAGACACGCTGAGGGTTCTCCGGGAATGGTCCTCTATCGATGTGGAGCAGGAGAGGTTGCGTCTCGACTACCTCGACTTCGTGAACTCTTTCGACAACTCCGTGGATCGATCCTGCCGAGTGGGACATGTCACGGCGAGTGGCCTACTGGTGGACATCACAACTGGCGAAGTCTTGCTGACTCTGCATGCGCGTATCGGTCGCTGGCTGCAGCTTGGTGGACACATCGAGACCGAAACTGACTTGTCGCTCATCGATGCGGCCCTGCGCGAGTGCCGCGAGGAGTCAGGGATCGATTCGCTCACCATTGACCCCGTGCCACTACGCCTTGACCGCCATGAGGTGCCGTGCTCCGACGGGTTTGGGGGACGCAGCACGCTGCACCATTGGGACGTCCAGTTTCTCGTGGTGACCAATAATCGGTCACATGTGATTTCTGATGAGTCCTCAGACTTGGCCTGGTTTCCCCCCGACTCGCTCCCGCAGGTCGATTCCTCCGTTGCGGCCCTCGTGAAAGAAGCCGGAAGACGACTTTCGCGACCCTAAAGTGGCAGTACTCGGCTCCAAATAATTTTTTTCCCCAGCTCGTGGACAGCGCAGGCCCACGTCAGAGACAGTTTCTAGACTGTCGTCCATAGGTCATCCACAACGACACGCCCGAGTTGTCCCCATCCCGTCCCCAGCTTTGAGCACAGTTTCCACAGAGAACCCACAGGGTTATCCACAGGCTAGAAGATGGATTTTCCGTAAACTCTTCCTCAACGGGACACGCAGGAATAGCGTCGGTGATCGACGAGACCCCCGGGATAACGAGGCTTTGACCACGCGCCCCGGGGGTCTCGGCGTGTGAACGCCCAGATTTCCCCCATAGATGCCCTATCGTGAGCCAAGGTTCCATAAGGAACGCACGTCGCGAACCGGCGTGGATGTTGACCAGGAGGTCACAATGGCTGACTCATACACCGGCGAGGCGTACTGCGTGAAGTGCAAGGAGAAGCGGGAGTTCACCGGCACGGTCGAGGAGACCAATGGCCGCCGTTTCGCCAAAGGTATCTGCCCCACGTGCGGGACTAAGGTCACGCGCATTCTCGGCAAGGCCTAAGCACTCACAAGCAAGCCGCGAAGTGGCCGACTCCCTCCCGGGGGTCGGCCACTTTTTTCATACCTCTTGCGGTTCGGGCGGATCCTCTCCGCGAACCAGCGCAAGGACACATTCGGCATAGCGAGAGTGCTTATCTGGCCCGATGCCCGAAATCGCAAGCAAATCGTCAGGGTCCGCAGGCTGCTGCTCCGTAATGGCCTGCAGGGTTGCATCGGTGAAGATCACATAGGCAGGCACAGCGCGGCGCTTGGCCTCCAATAGTCGCCAGTCCTTGAGCCGATCGAGCATCGCCTCGTTGAGATCAATCGGGCAATTCCGGCAGCGACCCCTCGTGCGCTCGGATCCGGTCACAAGCGCTGTGCCGCACTGCTTGCATGCTGCCGGCCCACGGCGCGAGCGCTCGGGGCGTGCTCGTGAAGTTCCTTTGCGCACGGAACCCTCACTTGCGTTTCCTGACGTGGTCACTAGGTCATCGAGGAATCGACTCGGTCGGCGACTTCCGCGGCCGCCCGGCTGACGTGCCCGCGACCAAGAGAGACACAGATGCTGACGCGCACGTGTGACTCCGACATAGAGAAGTCGGCGCTCCTCCTCAACGCGCGCGTCAGTTGTCGCATGAACGATCGGCATAGTGCCTTCGACGAGACCTACACAAAAGACCGCATCCCACTCCAGGCCTTTGGCCGCGTGTAGAGACGCAAGTGTCACACCGTCGGTAACAGGCGCATGCTGAATTTCGGCTCGAAGGTCCAACTCGGCAATCACCTCCTTGAGTGTGCCCACAGTCTGGGCGAGGTCTTCGGCCAAAGTCGCGAGCGCAGAAAGGGATTCCCACTTTTCGCGTACAGCGCCGGTGCCAGCTGGTGGTTGCTCCGACCAACTCATTTCAGCGAGTACGGAACGCACACGTTCGGTGACGTCGGCGTCGGCATCGGCCCGCGCCGCTCCACGAAGACGCGTCATCGCCTCTCGAACTTCGGGGCGTTCAAAGAAACGCTCTCCCCCACGCAGCACATACGGGATACCACGCTCAGCAAGTGCCTCTTCGAAATTCTCTGACATTGCATTGAGCCTGAATAGGATTGCGATCTCGCGCGGCGAGGTGCCTGCAGCGATCAAAGCAGCAATCTCCTCCGCCACTCCACGCGCCTCTGCGACCTCGTCATCGAACGAGATCACGCGCGGAGGCGGACCCTCCGGTCTCGTCGGACGCAAGGTGAGCCGCCAATCACTTGGTGCTTGCTGGCCATCGGGGAGAGCGGGCGGCTGCGCAGCGGCAACGATGGAATTGGCAAGAGCGACGATCTGTGGAGTCGATCTATATGAGCGCACAAGTTGCACAGAAGTCGCCTGCGGGAATCGCGCCGCGAATCCCAGTAGATGCGCGGGAGTCGCTCCAGCAAATGTGTAGATGGTTTGCGCCGCATCACCAACGACACACAGCTCCTGGCGCTCGCCGACCCACAGATCCAGCAAACGCTGTTGCAGCGGAGAGACGTCCTGGTATTCGTCTACGGTGAACCAGCGGTACGCCTGATGAACTTCTTCGAGAACATCGCGCCGCGAATCAAGGATCGCGACCAGCAGCAAGAGCACGTCTTCAAAATCGATGAGGCCACGCTTTGCCTTGATCTCATCGTAGGCAGTGAAGATTCGGGCAATCTCGGCTGCGTCGATTGGTAGGTCGCGACCGGCAGCAACAGCACTGGCCGCAAATCGTTCGGGAGTTATTTGGGAGACCTTCGCCCACTCGATCTCGCTGGAAAGATCGCGCACCATGGCCTGATCGGTAGAGACCCGACACTGGGACGCTGCTTCAGCGACGATGCGTGCCTTAGTCGGCAAAATATCTGGCAGAGCTCCGCCGACGGCGCGGGGCCAAAAGAAGCGCAACTGACGCAATGCGGCCGAGTGAAAGGTGCGGGCAGACACGCCGCCCACACCGAGGACACGGAGCCGTTCGCGTAGTTCCCCGGCAGCCCGGGCAGTGAACGTGACAGCGAGGGTCCGGCGTGGGTCGTGCACGCCCGTCAGGACCCCGTGGGCGATGCGATGGGTGATGGCACGAGTCTTTCCCGTGCCGGCGCCAGCGAGGACGACTACGGGGCCGTGGAGCGCCTCCGCGACAGCCCGCTGCTCAGGATCGAGCCCGAGGAGGGGGTCGATGTGCGGCGAGGTGGACACCGTGGAATGGTGGCACGTCACCCTGACGACGAGGAGGTTGCGGTGCTCACGATGTACTCCACGCCCTGGTGCGGCTACTGCCAGCGGCTCAAGGCCCAAATGGGACGCGCGGGAATCGACTTTGTCATAGTCGACATTGAGCAAGATCCCGAGTCAGCGGCCTTTGTGGCCTCGGTCAACGGCGGCAATGAGGTTGTTCCCACCTTGCGGTTTGAAGATGGCACCACGTTGACCAACCCGTCCATCGGACAGGTACAGGACAAACTGGCCTAGCGCGGGATCTGGATTGGTCGCGACCAATCACCAGGAAGATCATCGCCGTACCAACGCTCGATGAGTCGCCGGGCGATAGAGACTGCAGGTGGCAGGGATACCGACCCATCTCGACAGGCTGCAGCAAGTTCGTCTCGCGAGAACCAGCGCGCCTCCTCGATCTCGGTGCCATCAACCTCAATCGACGAATCCGTTGCCCACGCGTGGTAGCCAAACATCAACGAGGACGGGAACGGCCACGGCTGACTGCCAAGGAAAACAACCTCACCCACGCGCACACCGGACTCTTCTTCGACCTCTCGACGTACTGCGTCTTCGGCGGACTCTCCGGGTTCAACAAATCCCGCGAGGGTAGAGAACCAGCCTTTTTCCCAACGCGTCTGACGGCCAAGTAGCGCACGATCATCCTCATCTCGTACGAGAACGATGACGGCTGGATCCGTGCGTGGGTAGTGCTCAGATCCGTCGTGCGGGCAACGACGCACCCAGCCGGCCGAAGCAAGATCAGTCGCCGAGCCGCATCGCGCGCACATCGGGTGAGCGCGATGCCAGTGATCAAGTCCCACAGCAGTCACCATCAGGCCTGCATCGCGATCATCTAGCTGCGCGCCGACAACTCGCAGATCAGCCCATTCCACGCCAATAGGCAGGTCGAGGTTCTCAGTGAGCACTGCAAAATAGGCGACCCCGTCTTCTATCCCTAAGAAAACTCGTGACGCCTCATTTGAGATGTCCGTCGGCGCTACTAGGTAGAGGCGCGGAACGCCATCGACAAAGCGCGCAGGTGCGCGACTGTTGTTTACCGCGAGTACGCGGGTGCGCTCATCCGCCCACCTCTGGCGCAGCCACGACTCGTCTTGACGGTAATGGGCAGCTTTATCAACGGTGCCTCGTGAAAGCGAGAGCGCACCGAGCAGCGCTCGATCGGCTTCGCTCGGGTCAGTGGTTGCGCTCACGTCACTAGCCTAAGCGGAGAGATCTGGAGCGAGTCAGTGGTGCATCATTCGCTGTCACCGCGAAGAATCCGCTCCAGCCCTGCGCGA
>JBIHZU010000150.1:0-4657 GCA_044240285.1 Candidatus Nanopelagicales bacterium
ACGAGTGCGGCACCGAATCCCATTGATGAGGCCAAGGCGTATCTGGAATCTCGGCTCGCGAACCCGACAAGTATCGGGATCACGCAGCCGCTGAGCAAGAAGCCGGAAGCCGGAAAGCTAATCGTCCGTCTGCTCACGCCAGTTCCGATTCAGGATGACATTAGCTTCGGAACTGAAATGGGTGCCAAGGCTCTTGGTTGGGACTACAAGGCGATTCCCATCTCCGGGGACGCCGATGGCATCCAGAAGGCTTTCCAAGCCGCACTTGAAATGAATCCTGACGGTATCGCTTATGGCGGCTACCCAGCGGTGATTCTCACTGAACAGCTTCAGGCTGCGGTGGATGCAGGAGTGAAGATCGTTCCGGACTCGGCAGTCGATGCTCCCGGAAGCGCCCCTGGCATCGAGGTCATGCTGGACGGTATTCCCGAGCAGCTCGCATGGGGCAAAGACCTGGCGGCCTTCGTTGCCGGCGATAGCGGTGGTGGCGCGCACGTAGCCGTCTTCACTGTTTCTGCGTTCCCGATCCTCGAGCCAGTGGTGACCGGACTCACGGAAAACCTTGCCACGTGGTGCCCGGATTGCAAGACCACTGTGGTCGATCAAACTCTCGCTGATATTGGTACGAAGACACCACAGAGTGTCGTCAGCACCTTGCAAAAGGATCCGTCCATCAACTACATCCTCTTCACTTTCGGTGATCTCGCCACTGGCGTGACAGCAGCTCTCGACACGGCTGGTCTCTCGGCGCAGGCAAAGGTAATCGGCAGTGCAGTATCCAACGCGGGGCTTCAGAACCTGCGCGATGGCAAGGATGCAGCATGGGTCGGTCTACCACCACAGCTCCTAGGCTGGCGCTCGATTGATGTCTTCGCTCGTATGTTCAACGGAGACAGTCTTGATGAGGAGAAGACGGCTCTTCTTCCCAGCCAGATCATCACTCAGGCCAACGTCAACGGAATCGTGTTGGACGACAAGGGCTTCTACAATGCAGTTGCTGGCTTCGAGGCGCAGTTCAAGGCACTCTGGCTAGTCCCTTAGTAATCGCAGTCATGTGAGTCGGTGCTCGGCAGGTCAGTGATCTACTGGTCAGCCGAGCACCGATCTCCTTTCGGAGGTCAGAGGCGGTGTTCAGCGTGGATCAGTCTCGAGAACTTGCCGACCGCTTGGACATCGTTGATGTGGCCATCAGATACGCGACCGCTTTGGACACGAAGAACTGGCTTCTCTTGAATGAGGTCTTTACTCCAAATGGAGCACTTGCAGCTGGCCCGATCGGAGAAGTGAATGGTCCCACCGCTATCGCAGCTGCGGTGGCTAGGGTCCTTGAAGGCGTCACGACCCAGCACTTAAACGCTAATCACATCGTCTCGGTCACGGGTGATTCAGCGACGCATAACAGTTATCTCGTGGCCCGGCACGTTCGTCCGGAGATGTCTGGCACCAATTGGTATGTCGTGGCTGGCACCTACTCGGACCGCCTCGTTCGCACTGAGCAGGGCTGGCGGATCGCCTATCGGCGATTGGATGTGACGTGGACTGATGGCAACCCAGATGCCCACCCAGGAGCCGCACCACCTGGCTGAGTATGCTGTCTAATTGGTTCGAGCAGAGACGATCTCACGGATGTGGAGTTCAAGTCGTGTACTCACCGCAGCGTTCTCGGCCGCAAAAGACGGCTGAGATAGTGGCGCGGCGTATCGTGGAAGACATCCGCAAGGGTGGTTTTGCGGTTGGTGACCGACTTCCACATGAGCGTCTGATGCTGGAGAATTATCAGATCGGACGCGGCACCCTTCGTGAAGCTCTTCGATTCCTCGAGTTTCAAGGTGTCATCTCACTCAAACCTGGGCCAGGTGGGGGCCCCATGGTTGAACGCCCCATCGCCGACAATCTGGCTACGAGCCTGCTGCTGTTGTTGCAGTTCGAGAATGCTCCATTTTCTACGCTCGTGAATTCCCGCGTTGATCTCGAACCGATCATGGCGCGGCTCGCCTCTGAGCATATTTCCGCGGAGCAGCTTGGGCTACTGGCGGTGTCTGTAGACCGTATGGAAGAGGGACTTAGCGATAAGGACATCTTCTTGGAGACCAACCGGGATTTCCACGAAATCATCGCCTGGGCCTCTGGCAATTCACTGTACGGCTTTCTCATCGACGCTCTCATCGGCATCGTGGACGGCTCAAGTCTGGGCGTCGACTACCCAGACCACCGTCGCTCGGCGATTCTGGGGGCACACCGAAATATCCTCGAAGCTCTGTCCAATCATGATGGTGATGCGAGCGAGGAAAGTATGAAGGCGCACATGCTCGCCTACAGTCGTTATCTTTCGAAGAAGTACTCGTCAGTCCTTAGCGAACCGACAACTTGGAACATGATTTAACTTTTTGTCGTGTTCATGGAAGCAAGATTTCCAGGGACTTCTCGCGCGCCATCTACTACTAAGCACGTTCCATTCGCGAACCACGCCTCATCCGAGGCAAGGTAGACGTAGGCACCTGCAATGTCCTCTGGCTTGGCCGCGCGTCCTTGTGGCGACCTTTCGATCATCATCTTCTCGGCTGCTTCGAAGTCATCGTCCCGGCCTGTCAGCACACGCGCTACGAGCGGAGTTAGGTGGCCGCCGGGGGCAATCGCGTTGACTCGGATGTTGTAGTGGACCAACTCCGTCGCTGCTGACTCGGTGAGACCGACGATCGCATGTTTTGCGGCGGTATACACATGAGGACCGAGGCCTCCTCGTAGCCCGGCGGTGCTGGCGGTGTTGAGGATGACTCCATGTCCCTGAGCCCGCATGACACGTGACGCGTGTTTGATGCCGGCGATAGTGCCGATGAGATGGATCCGAATTGCCTCGAGAGCAGCGTCAATCTCGACATCGGTTATGGATCCCACTGGGCCAAGGATCCCGGCGTTGTTCACCATGATGTCGAGTTGTCCGAACGAGTCGCGCGCGAAGTCGACCAAATCGGAAACGCTGTCTTCTGACCGCACATCGCACGGAAAGGTCGCGCATAGTGGCCCGATCGATTCGGCTGTGGCTGTCAGTCCCTGTTCGTTTACGTCCGCGATGACAACGGATGCACCTTCGGCACAGAAACGGGCCGCAATGGCTGCGCCTAGGCCCTGCGCAGCACCCGTGACAATCGCGGTCTTGCCCAGCAGACGCTCCATGCTTCCTCCTGCTCGCGATTGTGAATTCTAGGTTCTTGACAACCTCAGAATGAACACATCATAATCATGATCATAGTTATTGGGGACACCGGAACGAGGGTAGATGAAGATCGCGGTTCTCGGCTCGGGGATCATGGGAAGTGGGATAGCCCAAATTTCGGCAATGGCGGGCAGCGAGGCCTGTGCCTATGACGTTGCCGCCGCGTCGCTAGCGAACGCGCAGGAGGGCATCCAGCGCAGTCTGTCCAGGCTGGTGCGCGCCGAGAAGATGACCGAGGCAGAGTCCCAAGCCACTTTCGATCGCATCCGATTTACTCAGGACCTTGCCGAGGCTGTGTCCGAAGCCGATGTCGTGATAGAAGCTGCGCCGGAAATTCTTGAGTTGAAGCAGGAACTTTGGCGGGCTGTTGTGTCGAATGCGCCCGTTGGCGCGCTTTTGGGGACGAACACGTCTCAACTGTCTGTGACACGAATAGCGAGTTGTCTGGACGACAATTCCTCTCGGCTCGTCGGCATCCACTTCTTCAATCCCCCGGTGATGATGAAGCTGGTCGAACTTATTTCAGGTATCAATACTGACCCTGCTGAGATTGAGCGAGCGAGCGAGTTCGCGCACTATCTGGGCAAGGAAGTAGTTGTCTGCCGCAAGGACAGCCCCGGATTCATCACTAGTCGGGCCTACGCCATTCTGCGTCTGGAATGCGTACGCATGCTAGAAGAAGGAATCGCCACCGCAGAAGACATCGATAAGGCGTTACGCCTTGGGTTCAACTTCCCCATGGGGCCGCTGGAACTCGGCGATATGAATGGCATAGACACATATGTACACGCGCTGACCGGTCTCGCAGAAGCGCATGGCGAGAGATTCCGACCGACTGTTGGCCTAAAGAACATGGTGGCTGCCGGCCGGCTGGGACGTAAATCTGGCCGCGGTTTTTACGGCTACGACCGTGAAGGACGACGAGAGTCAAACTCCGATAGTTGACGTGTGAGGGAGGTGCAATGTCCAGCCAGGCAGACAATGCTGACGTTTTGATCATTGGTGCGGGCGTGTCCGGAGGTGTTGTCGGGAGACACCTAGCCGAGCACGGATTCTCCGTCGTGTGTCTAGAGCAAGGTGACTGGGTGAGTCAGAGCGACTTTCTCGGCACGCGCCCGGAGTACGACCTTGCGGCGTTCGGAACCTGGTCCCCCGACCCCAATGACCGAAAGCGGGATGCCGACTACCCAGTCGAGTTATCGGATTCCGAAGGACCACCGATCCACATGTTTAGCGGTGTGGGTGGAAGCAGCGTTCTATACACGGCGGTGTGGCCCCGCCCCGTGCCCTCGGACTTCCGCGTCCGCACCATGGATGGAGTCGCCGACGATTGGCCCATCGGATACAACGATCTCTTGCCCCACTACGAAGCCACAGACCGCGAATTTGGTGCCTCTGGGCTTGGCGGCAATCCTGCGTATCCGCCGAGTGCACCGCCGCCGG
>JBIHZU010000151.1:0-4650 GCA_044240285.1 Candidatus Nanopelagicales bacterium
CCTGCAACGTCGAGATCAGCAGCGCATCCGCGCCGCAATCGAGCTTCTCGCCGGTGCCCCGCGGCCCCCTGCCTGCGTTGCACTTTCCGGCGAGGCCGACGTGTATCGGGTTCGCGTAGGCGATTATCGGCTCGTCTATGAGGTCCTAGACGACGTGCTCCTCATTCACGTGGTGCGCATCGGACACCGACGTGATGTGTACCGCTGACATGGGAATGTCCAATACGCAGGAAAACTTCCGACCTTCGATTTGGTAGCGAGGGGACGGGCGCCCTTGGTTCATTCATTTGTGGGACTTGACGTTGTCGGCATTGCAGAGTCAAGCTCGAGTTTTCCGGCCCCGCTAAGCCTCCTAGCCATTGCGATCGGAGTCGATATCGCGCAGGCTCTTGACTCGCAACACCCCGAGGGC
The DNA here is from genome assembly GCA_044240285.1 of Candidatus Nanopelagicales bacterium. Classification (GTDB taxonomy): domain Bacteria; phylum Actinomycetota; class Actinomycetes; order S36-B12; family S36-B12; genus CAINMH01. The sequence goes on from JBIHZU010000151.1 coordinate 413, forward strand.
GGTGAGGACGAGAAGCCCGGCGATGCCGAGGAGAACCGGCTTGACGCCGAACTTCTCCGCGAGCACTCCGGCGAGAAACATCGCTGCGGGCGGAGCGACGTAGAAGAGTGACGTCTGGATACCGTAAACACGGCCCTGGGCATCGGGCTCCACGCGACGTTGCACGACGGTGTTCATGAGCGGCTGCATCGGACCCCAGGCCAAGCCGAGTGCAAATCCTGCGGCGACCATAAGGGGCAGCGGAGGGAGCAGTGCAATGGGCAGATAAAACACGATCGTGGCGATGAGGACGGCGCGGGCGATATTGAGACGCGACACGCGTTGCGACAACCATCCGTAACCAACGGCACCGATGATCGTGCCCGCCGACAGCGCCGCGAGGACGAGGCCCAGGGCAGCGGGCTGTCCGAGGGGTTCGAAGTGTGCCGGGAGCAGGACGGATTCGGTGGGCAGATAGATAGCCCCGAGAATCGTCACGGCAAGGATAAGAGCGCGTAGCGCATGGTCGTTCCAGATGATCTTGATCCCGAGGACTGCGTTTTGCCACGCATTGGGATGCGACTCACCCGCCTCCTGGCGAGCAGCCTTGGCCTCCTGACCCGCGTCACCCACGTGCAGGAAGACGATGAGGAATGCCGAGATGAGGAAGAGAACGAATGGCACCCAGAACGCCGACACTGGGCCCAGCGTCGCGATGAGCAGTGACCCGGCGAGCGGGCCGATGACCCACCCCACACTAAAGATGCCCTCGTGAATGCCGTTGAGGCGCGTGACGCTCATGTGGCTCGCCTCGGCCACATCGGGGATGAGCGCCTTTCGTGCGGTGTAACCGGCTGGGTCGAATATTGCACCCAGCATGGCAAGTCCGATCAGCCATGCAACATTGAGTTCTGTGAAGAACGCAACGATGGGGATCGCCGCGACGGAGACGGCCGACAGCAGGTCGGAGATGATGCTGACGATTCGGCGCCCGAAGTGGTCTACAGCCCAACCCGCTAGCGGAGCGGCAAGGACACCCGGAAGAGCGGAGATCGCTACGACAAGGCCGGCGGCTGCGATGGAATCGGTGACGTCGAGTACGAGCCACGGAATGGCAATCGTCACGACGCCGTTGGACATGCCCGAGAACAGGTTGGTCGTCTCCAGGAGTGCGATCGGTCTCCAGCGGATGCCGGACCTCATGCGGGCACGTCGCAGCTCACCTGCACGGGCAGGGAGCGAAGTCCGTGGATCATCCGGCCCGGGTTGGGGAGCGGCTCGCCCGCGATCCGCCATGATGACGGGTCGGGGAAGCGGGCGAAGAGCGTGCGCCAGGCCACCTCGGCCTCCATGCGGGCCAGGGCCGCGCCGAGGCAGTAATGGATGCCAAATCCGAAGGCCAGGTGCTTAAGCGCATTCGGGCGGTGGATGTCGAAGCGGGAGGGGTCCTCGAAGACCTTGGGGTCGCGGTTGGCTCCGACGAGCATGAGCACGATCGTGTCGCCTTCGTCGAGCACGTCGCCACCGGGCAACTCGATGGGGGCGAGCGCGGTGCGCCAGGTGTATTGCACCGGGTTGACGTAGCGCAGCGCCTCCTCGACCATGTTGGGGATGAGCTCCGGGTCGGCGAGTACCTCCGCGAACTGATCGGGGTGACGCAGTAGCACCTCGGTGCCGGCGCCGAGGAGGTTGACCGTCGTCTCGAAGCCGGCGAGCAGCAGGAAGGACGCCGTTGCGACGATGTCGCGGTCGTCGAGGCGGTCCCCGTCGACCTCGGCCGTCGCCATCGAACTGAGTAGGTCGCCCGAGGGGTTAGCCCGGCGTTGCTCGAGCAGATCGCCCAGGTATCCGACCAGCGCCTGCGAGGCGACGTCCATACGTCGTGCATGGCCGAGGCTGCGCGGCCGGTCCAGCCCCTCGGCGAGGATGTCGCCCCAGGCGCTGAACTTGTTGCGGTCCGCGTAGGGCACGCCAAGGATCTCGCAGATGACCGCCATGGGCAGAGGAGCGGCTAGGTCCCGCACGAGGTCAAAGGGACGATCGTCAGGAAGTGCCTCGACAAGTTGCGCGGCAACCCGCTCCGTGGCTTCGCGCCAGCCCTGCATGACCCGGTGGGTGAAGGCTGGCTGCACCAGTCGTCGAATCCGCGCATGAGCTGCACCGTCTTTGGAGATGATGGCGTCGAGGAGCGGATCGATGCGGTCCCTCGGCGGTGTCGGGCCGATGAGGAGTGATTCAAGAAGGTTGCGTGGCTCGGGGATATCCGCGGAAGCGTCAGGGGAGCGCAGAACGGCCGAGCACACCTCGTAGTCGGACGAGTAGACCTCGCCGCCTCGACTCCGAACGATTGGACCGTTGCGCAGGCTGTCGGCAAAGCGAGCCATGTCATCGGTGGTCTCGAGCACGCCGCCCGGATCGCCGAGGAGTGAGTAGGCGCGGCTGAGGGCCCAGACGGCGCTGATGGACGCCCCCCAGTGAAGGTCGCGCTTGGCGTTAGCTATCGATCGGGCCCTCCATTGGGCCAGTTCTGTTGGCATAACATCTGTTGTACAACACTCGTTGTATACTCGTCAAATGGGCGTGCGTGACGAGGTCAAGGAGGCGACGATTCGGGTCATCGCCGCTGAGGGAGTTCCGGCAGTGACGATCCGCCGAGTGGCTCGCGAAGTGGGTCGCTCGACGTCTGCGATCACGCACTACTTCGCTGATCGCGACGAGTTACTGCGTGAGGCGGTCAGCGAAACCCTGGCCGAGAGGCAGGAGCAGATTGAGGCAACGCTGTTGACGGCCGAGGATCCCTTGGTCACTTTCCTCGAATGGTCCATCGAAGCTGACCCCCACGGCGTGTGGGGGTCCATCGTCGCGGCTTACCGAGTCGGTATCGAACGTGAGATCACCGATCTAGCCTGGACATTCGATCAATGGTGGTGGGACCGACTAGTGCACTTGCTCGATGGGCGATGCGCAAGGGGAGTCGATCCGCAAGAAGCGGCTGCCGCGATTGGTGTGGTGGTTGAGGGCTTGATCCTGTCAGTGGAGGCGCGGAGTCAAAACACGGCTCAACGTCAGCGACTTCTCCACCTTCTCGTAGGACCGCTCCTTGCGGCGAACGAAATGGCCGTCGGTTAGAAGCCAGTATCGGCGGCACTGGTAGGTGGGTTCGAACGTGGTGGTGAAGGACTTCAGGCTGCGCCTGCTCCTCCCAAATCCTGGCGACCTCACAATCAAATGAAAGAAGACCCCTCCCGAAGGAGGGGTCTTCTTTCATTTAGTAGCGGGGGCAGGATTTGAACCTGCGACCTCTGGGTTATGAGCCCAGCGAGCTACCGAGCTGCTCCACCCCGCGGTGGCCGTTTACGGCGAAGCCCACAATACGTCATCGCGGCCCCCGCCCCCAAGTTGGGGTCAGAGGTCATCCACTCCCCTAGCAGGCACGTCTACTTCAAAATAATGCCTGATTGCGATCGGAGGGCCCACGATTCCCTTCACCCGATCGGATATCTCCGTATCCTCCGGAGACTGGCGGATCTCATGTTGCTCGAGGTGATCGTGCCAGGAGTCGACTTCCCATCTCTCCACAAAAATGTTGCCCTCTTCGACGTCGTTCGTGAGCACCCAGCCGCGCCCTCCGGTGCGGCGACGTGATCGTCGCAACTCCCGCATTGCACCGAGGAACTCTTCGCGTACTTCGTCGGAAACTTGCCACACCACCGTGACATGCGCACGTCGTTCGAGATGGGCATCCGGTATGTCTATTTCACCGATCGGCCAACCTGTCGCTTCACCGATGACAGTCACTTCAGGCAGTCGCCCAAGCAGCCCCACGAGCCAGATGGGAAGGATGGCTAACCCGGCAACGAGCAATGCAACAGTGAGACTGAATCGGTCGGCGACAACTCCCCACAACACCGCGCCAGCAGCCATGCCTCCTTGCGATGCCATGAAGTAGTAGGCCAGCCCGCGCGCACGCACCCATGCAGGCAACAACATTTGGCTTTGCGCCAACAAGACTGCGCCCACGGCAGTCCAGGCTGCACCCGTGATTGGCAGGATCAGATAAAGAACTACCGGGTGGTGGATGAAACCGATCGCGATCAGACAGACCGCGAACACAGGCATGATGAGCATGACGTACTGATTGCCAGGCACGCGCCTGCGCACGGGTGCAAGCACAATCGTCCCCACGACCGCGCCACCACCCAGCGCAGCCATTACCCAGCCATACTCACCTGCACCGAGACCAAGTTCGCGGAGTGCTA
>JBIHZU010000153.1:0-4627 GCA_044240285.1 Candidatus Nanopelagicales bacterium
AAGCCGCTGGAGCGCTGGTTGTCCCCGCTTCAGGGCTCGATGATGCGCTCGCTGCTGCAGATGCGGTGGCCACGGTACGCCCACTCGACTACCAGCGGGCCTCACGGCTGCGCCCGGGCATGGTGGCGCTGTCCTTCCTCCAACCCGCGGCCGATCTCGACACCATTCGCGGCCTACAGGCGGCTGGGGCCACTGGGCTCTCCTTCGATCTCGTGCCGCGCATCTCGCGTGCCCAGTCGATGGACGCCCTTACTTCTCAGGCGCTCGTCTCTGGGTATCGCGCTGCCGTGGTTGCGGCCGACCGGTTGCCGAAGTTCTTCCCACTCTTCATGACCGCTGCAGGAACGATCCAGCCGGCCAAGGTGCTCGTGCTGGGCGCCGGCGTGGCAGGTTTGCAGGCGATCGCGACCGCGAAGCGCCTCGGGGCAAAGGTGTCCGCCTATGACGTCCGGGCAGCCAGCGCAGACGAAGTCCGCTCCATGGGAGCGACATTCGTGCACCTCGAACTCGATGTGGTCGAGGGTTCGGGTGGCTACGCCCGCGAAATGACCGAAGACCGCGCAGCTCGTCAGCGCGATTTGCTGGCTCCCTACATTGCTGACGCTGACGTACTCATCACCACTGCGGCCATTCCCGGTCGTCAGGCACCCCTGCTCGTCACTCGCGAGATGGTCGAGCAGATGCGACCGGGTTCGGTTGTGGTCGATCTGGCGTCGGAGACCGGCGGCAACGTCGAAGGATCCGTCGCGGGTTCAGAGGTCGCGTTTGGTGAGGTTCTGGTCTGGGGCGCGCAAGACGTCGCCAGCCAGATGCCTATCCATGCGTCGCAGTTGTATTCCATGAATGTCCTGGCGCTTCTTGGTTTGGCCGTCAAGGACGGCTCGGTCAATGTGGATCCTGAAGACGAAGTTTTCGATGGATGTGCGGTAGTGCTTAATGGCGAGATCCGCAATGAGGCCGCGCGTGCGGCGATGGGAGGTGCAGGCGTATGAGCCCCGAGATTGGACTTCTCACTATCTTCATCTTGAGCATCTTCGTCGGCTTCGAGGTTGTGTCGAAGGTGTCGACGGTGCTTCACACTCCGCTGATGTCCGGCGCCAACGCGATCCACGGCATCGTCCTCATTGGCGGCATCATCGTGACGGCACAGTCCGAGTCCGTTGGTGTCACCATCCTCGGCGTCATTGCCATCTTGCTCGGTGCGATCAACCTGGTCGGCGGATTTGTCGTGACCGACCGCATGCTCGAGATGTTTAAGCCGCGCGCCAAGGCACCCGCGAAGGAGGACTCACGATGAGCATCTGGGTCCAACTCGCATACCTGGTCGCCGCGATCCTGTTCATCCTCGCGTTGAAGGGCCTGTCGTCGCCCAAGAATGCTCGCAATGGCAATTTGCTGGGCGCGCTTGGTGCGCTCGTAGCAACAGTTGCTGTCTTCTTCAGCGGCATCGGCACCCGCAACCTCCCGGTGATCCTCATCGCGATTGCAGTTGGCAGCATTGTCGGCATTATCGCCTCGCGTCGAGTGAAAATGACTGCGATGCCACAGTTGGTCGCTTTGTTCAACGGCGTGGGCGGTGGCGCTGCAGCGCTGATCTCTGTCATCGAGTTCCTCCACGCCGGAGAGGGGTCGATTCCTGCACTCATCGCGACCGTATTCACCGTGGTGATTGGTGCGATTTCGTTCAGCGGCTCGATCGTCACCTTCTTGAAGTTGCAGGAGCTGATGACTTCGCGCCCGGTCGTCATCCCGGCGGGCCGTTGGATCACGATCCTCGTGGCTGTGGCCACGGTGGTGGCTGCTGTGTGGCTCGTTATCTCCCCGATGACATGGCTACTCATAGTCCTGCTCGTACTTTCGCTCTTCTTCGGTGTGCTCTTCGTGCTCCCCGTGGGCGGAGCCGATGTGCCGATCGTCATCTCACTCCTCAACGCCTTTACCGGCTTGAGCGTCGCCGCTTCGGGCTACGTCCTCGACAACGTCCTGCTGATCGTGGCGGGCACCTTGGTGGGCGCATCCGGCACGGTGTTGACGAGCCTCATGGCGAAGGCCATGGGTCGTCCGCTGACCTCGACACTGTTCGGTGCGTTCTCGGCCAAGGCAGTCACTGCTGCGGGCTCGGGTGAGGACCGTCCAGTGCGCTCGGCTGGACCCAACGACGTGGCGATCATGCTGGGCTTCGCGTCGAAGGTGATCTTGGTTCCGGGCTACGGTCTCGCGGTCGCCCAGGCGCAGTCGACACTGCGCGAGCTCGCTGACTTACTCACTGAGCGCGGCGTGACCGTTGACTACGCGATCCACCCTGTGGCTGGACGTATGCCGGGGCACATGAACGTCCTGCTTGCCGAGGCCAGCGTGCCTTACGACCAGCTCAAAGAGATGGACGAGATCAACCCGGAGTTCTCCTCGACCGATGTGGTGCTCGTCGTGGGCGCCAATGACGTCGTCAACCCGGCGGCCCGAGCGGATAAGACCGCACCGATCTATGGCATGCCGATTCTCGACGTTGATGCTGCTCACCAGGTCGTCTTCCTGAAGCGCTCTATGCGACCCGGATTTGCCGGTATCGAAAACGAACTGCTCTTTGACCCCAAGACGACCCTGCTCTTTGGGGACGCCAAGGACTCGTTGACCAAAGTCGTGGCGGCGCTCAAGTCCACCTGATCGGCAGATGGGAGGATAGAACCGTGACTTCCTCTCTCGTACCTGATGTGCTGGCGGCTCGCTACGCCTCAGCAGCGATGGCGCAGTTGTGGTCGCCTCAGCACAAGATCGTTCTCGAGCGTCAACTCTGGATTGCCGTGTTGCGTGCCCAGGTGGCTCTTGGAGTCCCTGCTGGCTCGGACTCGGCTGCAGTCATCGCCGATTACGAGCGGGTGGTGAATGACGTCGATCTGGCGAGCATCGCGGCACGCGAGCGTGTCCTTCGCCATGACGTGAAGGCCCGCATCGAGGAGTTCAACGCACTCGCCGGCCACGAGCAGATTCACAAGGGCATGACGTCGCGTGACCTCACCGAGAACGTCGAGCAGCTGCAGATCCGGGATTCGCTCGTGCTGATTCGCGCTCGCGTGGTCGCGACCCTTGCGCGGTTGGCAACTCTTGCGGCCACATACCAAGACGTCGCGATTGCTGGCCGTTCGCACAACGTTGCTGCACAGGTCACGACGTTGGGGAAGCGTTTTGCCTCGGCCGCTGATGAACTCCTGATTGCGTTCGCTCGGCTTGAAGAATTGATTGCGCGCTATCCGCTGCGCGGCATTAAAGGTCCGATGGGCACTTCGCAGGACATGGCTGATCTGCTGGGGAGCGCGGATTCACTCCAGACGATGGAGCAGTCCGTCGCGGAGCATCTGCGCTTTTCTGGAATCCTCACGAGTGTGGGTCAGGTTTATCCGCGTTCGCTTGACTTCGATGCGCTCTCCGCGCTCGTGCATGTGGCTGCGGCGCCTTCAAGTCTTGCGATCACTATTCGGTTGATGGCCGGGCACGAGCTTGTGACCGAAGGCTTCCAAGAGGGTCAAGTTGGATCTAGTGCAATGCCGCACAAGATGAATACGCGCTCGTGCGAGCGAGTTAATGGTCTCGCAATCGTGTTGCGCGGTTATTTGTCGATGGTGGGGGAGTTGTCCGGAAGTCAATGGAACGAAGGCGATGTCTCGTGTTCGGTTGTACGTCGCGTTGCATTGCCTGATGCATTCTTTGCGATCGACGGTCTGCTCGAAACATTCATGACGGTTCTTGATGAATTCGGGGCTTTTCCGGCTGTGATTGATCGCGAACTTCAGCGCTACCTGCCTTTCCTTGGCACTACGGCGATTTTGATGGAAGCCGTACGCCGTGGCATTGGCCGTGAGGCGGCGCATGAAGCCATCAAGGAGCATGCAGTCGCTGTAGCACTCGCACTTCGCGCCGGACAGGACTCCAACGATCTGCTCGACCGACTCGCTGCTGATGCGCGGCTCGGTGGCATGTCGCGTGTTGATCTCGATCGCATTGTTGCGTCGCCACTCGAATTCTCCGGCGCGGCTCAGGGCCAAGTTGATTCGGTTATTGACGCCGTGCGCACTATCGTCGCTCGCTATCCAGAAGCGGCTACCTATACGCCTGGGAGCATTTTGTGACCGACTACGGCCTGCCGGCTGACTATGTGCATGTCTACTCCGGCAAGGTACGCGATCTTTACCGCACTCCTGATGGCAATCTGCTCTTCGTTGCGAGTGATCGCATTTCGGCGTTTGACTGGGTGTTGCCCACGCTCATCCCTGACAAGGGCCGCATCCTCACGCAGTTGAGTTTGTGGTGGTTCACGCAACTATCCGACATCGTGTCCAACCACGTGATCTCCACCAATGTGCCCGAAGGAGTCGCTGGTCGCGCGATGATCTGTCGCGAGCTCGACATGCTCCCCATCGAGTGCGTTGCTCGTGGCTATCTTGCCGGATCGGGCCTGACCGAATACCAGGCAAAGGGCACAGTGTGCGGTGTGGGTTTGCCGCCAGGCCTTAAGGACGGATCACGGTTGCCCAAGCCGATCTTCACTCCGGCCACAAAGGCCGCGGTCGGTGACCATGACATCAACATCACCTTCGATGAGGCGATGGGTTTTGTAGGCCAGGAAGAAGCG
>JBIHZU010000152.1:0-4627 GCA_044240285.1 Candidatus Nanopelagicales bacterium
AGTCTTCATGCGTAAAGGTGTATTCCTGTGTCCCGATTGTTTCGATGACGTAGGTAGCCAGCATCGAGCCGATCTGCGCGCACCTTTCGTCACCTAGACCCCAATGCAAACCCGAGATGAAACCGGCACGAAACGCGTCACCTACGCCGGTGGGGTCTGCCTTGCCGCGTTCCTTCGGCACATCGACGTGAACCGCAGGTTGACCGCTGCGTTCGACGCGAGCTCCTTTCGCGCCCAGCGTCGTCACGCGACACTCCACGCGCTCGAGCACATCGGCTGCCGACCATCCGGTCTTTTGCTCGGTAAGCGCGGCCTCGTATTCATTGGTGAAGAGATACGACGCGCCCTCGATCAGTGGCCGAATTGCGTCACCGTCCAGAAAGGCAAGTTGCTGAGACGGATCGGCCGCGAAGGCAATGCCGCGATCGCGGCACTCTTGCGTGTGCCGAAGCATTGCCTGCGGATCATTGGGCCCCACCAGCACGAGGTCCGTCCCGCCCAATCTCTGGCTCACGGGGAGGAGTTCGATATTGCGGGCCTCGGACATAGCACCGGGGTAGAACGATGCAATTTGGTTGCTTGCCACGTCGGTGGTGCACACAAAACGCGCTGTGTGATGAACATCCGACACGTGCACCGAGTCGGTGTCGACACCGTGGCGTTCCAACCAGGAGCGGTAGTCATCGAAATCACGGCCCACTGCACCCACTAGAGCCACCGGGACACCCAGTGAACCCAGCCCGAAGGCTACGTTGGCTCCTACTCCTCCTCTACGTACATCAAGGTCATCCACGAGGAAGGAAAGGCTGATCGAGTCCAGTTTGTCCACGACCAAAGAATCGGTGAACTTGCCGGAAAACGACATGAGGTGATCGGTCGCTATGGACCCGGTGATGACTATGCGCACGGCGCGACCCTATCGGTCCACGCGCGAAGGACGACGAATTAGCTGAACGAGTCGCCGCAGGCGCACGATCCCGTGGCGTTGGGGTTGTCAATGGTGAACCCCTGCTTCTCAATGGAGTCCACGAAGTCGATGGTTGCGCCGCCAAGGTAGGGAGCACTCATGCGGTCGGTGACAACCTGTACGCCGCCGAAATCCTTGAGCACGTCGCCATCCATTTTGCGGTCGTCAAAGAAGAGTTGGTACTTAAGGCCGGAGCATCCGCCAGGCTGCACAGCGACACGCAGGGTGAGGTCATCACGGCCTTCTGCCTCAAGCAGAATGCGGACCTTAGCTGCAGCGGCATCGCTGAGGATGAGGCCATCGGTCGTCTCGACTACGGAATCAGCGGTCATTGAGCACTCCTTACGAGCAGCGGTTGTCCCTAGTGTTACACAGGCTGCCCTAAGTACGCACCTGCAACCCGCGCGACCACGATCTCGCGGCGCGCGCGGCGACCTCCCTCAGCCAGTGAGGAGCGTTCGACATAGCTAGCTCGGCTGAGCCGGCTAAATCCGTCAGAGAGTAGGCACCCGATACTCCAATGCCGGCCCATTCCCGGCGGCCCACCTCAACGCGCCCGGCCAGCACCACTACCGGACGTCCGGCGGTGAGCGCCGCGGCCGCGACACCGGATACCGCTTTGCCTCGCAGCGACTGCCAATCGAAGCTTCCTTCACCGGTGATGACTAGATCAGCTTCCTGAGCGCGCCTTGCAACTTCACTAGCCGCGAGGACATAGTCGATACCCGCCTGACGGGTGGCGCCTAGCGCGAAAAAAGCCGCTCCGATGCCTCCGCCAGCTCCGGCGCCGAGGAGAACGCCGACCTGTTTCATCTTCCCCTGCACCTGTATGGCGCCGAGAGCCGCGCTCCATGTACTCAATGCGACCTCGAGTGCATCTACCGCTTCAGGCTGGGCGCCCTTTTGTGCGGCGAATCCACGCGCCGCACCCCGTGGGCCAAGCAAGGGGCAATCGACATCAGATGCAACGACGATCTGGACGCCAGACATGGCTGCGCGGGGTGTGGAGAGATTGACCTGATGAATCTCACTCAACGCAATGCCGCCTCTGCGCAACATCGGGGTGGCATCTGCACCGTGCTGGTCCACCGCGGTAGCACCCAAGGCTGCCAAGAGTCCGGCTCCCCCGTCGCACACTCCGGTTCCGCCCACACCAATAACCACGCGACTCGCTCCAGCTTTCACTGCTTCGACGATCAACTCCCCCAGTCCCCAGGACGTCGTAACGCGCGGGTCACGATCAGCAGACGCAATCAGGTGAAGGCCCACAGCTTGCGCCGACTCCACATACGCGACACCAGCCGCTTCGTCCAGCGCAAACTGTGCCGCCACTGCAACGCCCAGTGGCCCTGTGACCACACAATCCCGCGGGATGATCTTGAGCGAGGCCGCCATCGCGTCGACAAATCCCGGGCCGCCGTCGGACATTGGCGCAAGGTCGAGGACGTCGTCAGGCGCCTCTGTGGCCCACCCGTCAGCGATGGCCTCAGCCGCCTGAGCGGCGCTCAACGTGCCAGTGAAACTGTCTGGGGCAACGAGTACGCGCACGCCACACACGCTACGTGAGATACTTCGCAGATGGAGAGTTGGACCTTCGCCGAACCGAAGCCTTCACCGCTTGCCTTGCTGCTTCTGGGAAAAAATGCAGATCCCGACAGCGAGACCGGCGTGGAATGTCCCGGCGACCTCCCGCCTGCTTCGGACCCAAATCTGGTCGAGCGCGTTCGGACCGCGCGCGCGATTCTTGGCGATCGGCTCTATATCCTCGGGCATCACTACCAGCGCGATGAAGTGATCCAATTCGCTGACACGACAGGCGACTCCTACAAGTTGTCACAGCAGGCCGCTGCGCATCCAGAGGCCGAATTCATCGTGTTCTGCGGCGTCCATTTCATGGCTGAGAGCGCAGATATCCTGACCAGTGACAGCCAACAGGTGCTCCTACCGGATCTCGCTGCGGGCTGCTCCATGGCAGATATGGCGGCCATCCATCAGGTCGAAGACGCCTGGGATGTTTTTGAAACTGCGGGTATTGCCAAGTCCGTCATCCCTATCACGTACATGAACTCCTCCGCCTCGATCAAAGCGTTTACCGGACGACATGGCGGCGCGGTGTGTACGTCCAGCAACGCAAAACGCGCACTCGAATGGGCCTTCGCTCAGGGCGAGCGAGTGTTCTTCCTACCTGACCAGCATCTTGGCCGCAACACCGCGATTCGCGATCTCGGAATGACACGTGACGACTGCGTGGTTTTCGATCCGCACAAACCGGGTGGCGGACTATCAGAAGAACAACTACGTGATGCGCGCATGATCCTCTGGCGCGGACACTGCTCAGTTCATGGCCGGTTTACGGTAGACAGCGTTCGCGATGTTCGAGATCGCGTTCCTGGTGTGCGCGTCATTGTGCACCCCGAATGCACACATGAAGTCGTGTCCCTGGCTGACGAAGTGGGATCAACTGAATACATCATCAACGCGATCGCGGCGGCACCAGTTGGTTCGAAATGGGCCGTTGGCACTGAGTTGAACCTGGTGCGGCGCCTCGCGATCGAGCACCCCGATCAGGAGATCGTCTACTTGGAGAAGGCTGTGTGCTTCTGCTCCACAATGAACCGCATCGATCTTCCGCACCTAGCGTGGACTCTCGAGAATCTGGTCAATGGCATAGTCGTAAATCGCATCACAGTGGAACCCGAAGAAGCTCGCTGGGCTCGTGTTGCGCTCGACCGCATGCTCGCCCTCCCCGGCCTCGCTCCTCGCGACTAATTTCTCCCCCGGCCCCATACCCGACACACAACAACTAGGCTGCCCTCATGTTTAAGAAGCGCTCCGAAGCACAGAACGTGCCCGCTGAATCTGGACCCACAGACGTCTCGGGCAAAGGGCGCGCAACGCCCTCGCGCCGTGAAGCCGAGGATGCTCGGAGACAGGCGCTGAGAGTGCCGAAGGATCCCAAGGCGGCTAAGGCAGCCGCTCGTGAACGCGATCGCCAGGCGCGTGCCGATGCCCGCGCCGGAATTATGGTGGGCGATGAGAAGCACTTGCCCATGCGCGATCGTGGCCCTGTGCGGAGGTACGTCCGCGATTTTGTCGACAGCAAGTTCAGCCTCGCCGAATACTTCATCTTTATCGCTGTCGGAATCCTTGTTCTCGGATTCATCCCAAACTCGCAGGTGAGTGCATTCGTCAGCATCGCGTGGTTTACCGTCCTCGTGCTGGTCATCGTGGACACCGCGAGTGTGCTGTTTCGTTTGCATCGCTCCTTGCGCAGTTACTTTCCCGAAAAGCAGGACCGCAAGGGCGTTTCCCTCTATGCCGTTCTGCGACTTCTTCAGATGCGTCGGTTGCGACTACCCAAGCCACAGGTGCGCAGAGGGACCCCCGCGCCCCCACCTAGTAAGTAAGTCTCACTCCGGGCGCAAGCCCATGGGTCCATAAACCGCTCGGTCGACCTCGTACAGCGTGACGGCTTCCACCCCGGCCGCCAGCAGGTCCTGCCATGTCTCGCCGACCCAGGTCTCCGCATCAGCCTGCGTCGGGAACCTCTGATCACCCAGTGGGCCCAGAACCTCGGCACCCGAGGCATCGATGTATTTCCAATTCCAATCCATAGTGACCTCCTTAGCCCAGTATCTCCTGTCACATTCGAGCGAGGCT
>JBIHZU010000154.1:0-4619 GCA_044240285.1 Candidatus Nanopelagicales bacterium
GACATGGTCGCACCTGGACTTCGCGCGGCTATGCATCGCACAGGTTCGCTGGCCTCCGGCGTACGAACGCTTCTCGAACAAAGATCGGGCTCTTCTGGAGTCGCGGGATCTGCGGTTCGCAGCGTGCCTGGTGGGATGACTCGTGTTGTGGATGCGCTTTCCGAAAAGTGCGGCGCTGAGATCATTGCTGGATCATCTGCACTGTCAGTAGTTCGACAATCCAATGTGTGGACTATCACCACTGATCAAGGAATTTATGCTGCCGAACAAGTCATTCTGGCTCTGCCCTGTACCACCGCAGGAACTCTGCTTGAGGATGCCGCACTTGCAGACCATTTGAGTCAGGTTCGGCTAGGCGATGTTGTGGTTGTTGCCTTGAGAGTCCGATCACGTGCGCTCAGCCATGAACCGGTGGGCTCGGGAGCATTGGTCGATCGCCCAGACGTCAAGGCGAAGGGGCTCACCCAGGCGAGTGCAAAGTGGGATTGGATTCGTGCGGAACTACCTGAAGACGAGCATGTCGTTCGACTTTCCTATGGGCGCGATGGGGAGGATCCCTGGCACCTTCTTGGGTCTGACCCGGTCGCCACTGCAGTAGCTGACCTGGTTGCCGTCACCGGAGCCAGCGACGTCGAACTTCTTGCGAGTGAGGTCCAACCGTGGCCTCAATCCTTGAGCCACCCTTCTCCGGAGCATGCTCAGTGGCGCGCACGGTTGGCCCAATTCCTTGAGCGTGCTCCGGGCCTTCAGGTGGTGGGGCCGGGAATCAGTGGGAATGGCATTGCTGGGGCGGTGGCCTCGGTTGCCGACATGATCGCCAGATGGGAGACAATGTGACCATGTCTGAGTCCCCGAAAGTTCGCGCAGTCGAGATCAACGACACCATTCGCTACACCCTCTGGTCTGTATTCAGCCAAGGAGATGCGCTGTCAGTGCCATCGGAGGCGGCAGAACGGGAGTTGGCAGCTCTCGTCGCGAAGTGGGCGAGTCGCGACATCACGCTCCGTGGGTTCTATGACGTTTCTGGATTGCGTGCCGATGCAGACATCATGTTGTGGATTCATGCGGTTGATGCGGCAGTGTTGCAGGAGGCAATCCGTGAGTTCCGTGCCACAGCGGTGGGTTCGGCGCTCGTACCGGTGTGGTCCGGCATGGGACTTCATCGCCCTGCAGAGTTCAACAAGGGGCATGTGCCTGAGTTCATGACGGGTGCACCTGCGCAGGATTGGATTTGTGTGTATCCGTTTGTACGCTCCTATGAGTGGTACCTCCTGCCCGAAGAGGAGCGTCGCGCGATGCTCGTCGAGCACGGGACGATGGGGCGTGAGTGGGACATGGTGCGATCCAACACCGTAGCCGCGTTTGCACTCGGTGACTACGAATGGATCTTGGCTCTCGAATCACCGACATTGCATGACATCGTCGATCTGATGCGCCATCTGCGATATTCGAGTGCACGCCGTCATGTCCGCGAGGAAGTTCCCTTCTTCACAGGTCGACTTGTCGACGTCGCGGGAGCAGTGAACATTCTCGTATGACGCACGAAGCGATCCTTCTCATTTCTTTCGGTGGTCCGGAAGGACCAGATGATGTGATGCCCTTCCTCGAGAATGTCACTCGTGGCAGAGGCATCCCACGTGAACGTCTCGAAGCGGTGGCTCATCATTACTACGCCTTAGGTGGAGTCAGCCCGATCAACGCGCAGAATCGAGAATTGATATCTGCTCTCCGCGCAGAGCTCGCCAGTCTTGATGTAAATCTGCCTATCTATTGGGGCAACCGGAACTGGCAACCGATGTTGGCCGACGCATTGGAGGAGATCGCAGCAGCGGGTCATCGCCGAGTGCTCGGTCTAACGACGAGTGCGTACTCGTCATACAGCGGCTGTCGGCAGTATCAGGAGAATTTGAAGAGTGCGCTAGCCGAGACTGGTTTGACCGACACGTTAAGTATTGACCTGATCGGCCAGTACTTCGAACTCCCCGGATTTGTGTCGCCGATCGCCGAAGCAGTGGAGTCTGCGACGCGTGAGTTAACGGGTCCCGCACGCATTTTGTTCACTACGCACTCAATCCCGACGGCGATGGGCGAGACTTCGGGTCCACCCGATGCGAGAGGCGCATACGTACGCCAACACGAGACAGTTGCTGCGGCAGTGATGGAACAGGTGCGCAACGCTCTGGGTGACGAGCTCACATCTGCTCTCGTCTTCCAGTCCCGAAGCGGCCCCCCACAGGTCCCTTGGCTTGAGCCGGACATCAATGACGCAATCACATCGGCAGCGGCTGAAGGGGTGGCCGGAGTTGTCGTCGTCCCGATCGGATTCATTAGTGATCATGTAGAAGTCATCTGGGACCTTGATCACGAGGCTGCCGACACCGCAGTAGCCTTGGGTCTTGGCTTCAGGCGTGTGCCGACCGTTGGTATTGACCCAAGATTCGTCGGAGATCTCGCCGCGAAGATTTCTGCTTCTCTTAAGTTGGGGTTGGGCAAAGTTTGCCCGGTGGGCTGCTGCCCCAATCCTCGCCCGCAGCCCTGACTTCTGACACTCTTTGCCAATGAGCATCGAGACCAAAACGCCCGCTTCCGCCAAGACCCCTCGCGCCCGCGGTGCGATCTGGCTCGCCGTCTTTGTGGCGATCGGTTGGCTCATCATCGGTTCCGCGGTTGGACCTCTCGCGGGCAAACTGAGCGAAGTGCAGAAGAACGACAATGCCTCGTTCTTGCCGGCTTCCGCAGAGTCGACGGTCGTCTCTGATGAGCAGCAGAAGTTCATCGAGAATGCAGCGTTCCCGTTGCTCGTTGTCCTCAGCAGCCCGGATGGTCAGGTGCTTACGCCTGCTCAGATCTCCCAGGCCAACGCATTTGCCCAGGCGATCCCGTCTCTCCCCGTAGAGAGTGGAGGCCCGGTCAGTGACTACCTTGATCCGGCTCCGATTGTTCCCATCCCGTCCGAGGATGGCAAAGCAATACTGATCAATGTCTCCATCAATGCAGACAAGGGTGGCGAGCGCCTCAGCAATGGCGAATTTGTCTTTGCTGGGGTCACCTACGCGGTGCGCGACTCTGTTGGTGAATACCCAGATCTCGTCATTAATGCCACGGGGCCTGCGGGCATTTTTGCTGACCTGGTGAAGGTATTCGGTGCTATTGATACAACTCTTCTGCTTGCAACTGCAATTGTCGTTGCAATCATCCTGATCTTCGTCTATCGCAGCCCATTCCTGTGGCTTATTCCGCTGGTCTCCGCTGGGTGGGCGCTTGCTGTTGCGAGTGCAGTTGTGTACTTCCTCGCCAAGAACGACATTCTTGTGCTCAATGGTCAGAGCCAAGGCATTCTTACGGTCTTAGTGTTTGGCGCAGGCACGGACTACGCCCTGCTATTCGTGGCGCGATACCGCGAGGAACTGCATCACCATGATGTGCACACTCAGGCGATCAAGGCGGCTTGGCGCGGGGTCGTGGAGCCGATTGTGGCGAGCGCGGCCACAGTGTGCCTGGGCCTGATGTGCTTACTCATTAGCGAGTTGAACTCCAATCGTTCGTTGGGCCCGGTGGGTGCGGCGGGAATTGTCGCTGCCCTGGTGGTCATGCTGACGTTCCTCCCCGCGCTTCTGGCCATCCCAAGTGTCGTTCTGCCGATTTTGGCCCTCTTAGTTCCGGTCATCATCGGTTTCGTTGTTACGCGATTTGTAGATATGTCGTTTGGCCCATTCTTTACTGCGGGCGTTCTCCTTGCGGTGATCACGATCGTGTGTTGGATTATCTTCGGAATCCTGCGCATCACGCGACCAACCTGGGGTCCCTTCTCCCGCACTCGGTTTCCCGCAGGTCGTTGGGCATTCTGGCCGAAGGTTCCACGTAGCGGCATAACTGACGAGAAACTCTCAGGCGCATGGGCAAAGCTTGCTAACGGCGTGAGCCGTCGCCCGCGCTTCGTGTGGATCGTGACCGCAGTCGTCATGGTGATCTTCGCCTGCTTCACTTTTACCTTGAAGGCAAGTGGACTAACGACAACCGAATCATTCGTCAACGAAACCGACTCGGTGATCGGTCAAGAGGAGCTAGCACAGCACTTCCCGGGCGGCCTTGGCACACCTGTGTACATCGTTACTAACGCCGATGAACTTGCCGAAGTTGCAACAGTAGTGAAGAGCACCCCGGGCGTGGCTGCAGTCGTGCCTTTCACGGGCTCGGCGCAAAACGGTCCACCCGACCCCGATGCCCAACCCAAGATTGTTGATGGACGTGCTCTCCTGGTAGCTACATTAAGTGATGCTGCTGATGGGCCAGAAGCCGAACAGACAATCGTGACGTTGCGCGAAAATGTGCATGCCGTGCCGGGAGCTGATGCGTTGGTCGGCGGGCAGACGGCCGCACAGTTAGATGTCGATCAGGCTTCTCTTCGAGATCGCAACATCATTATTCCACTCGTGCTGATTGTGATTTTTGTGATTCTGTTGCTGCTATTACGTTCGATTATGGCTCCAGTGCTTCTCATGATCACTGTTCTGCTGTCCTTCTTCGCCACCTTGGGTGTGTGTGCTTTGTTGTTCAATAATGTCTTTGATTACCCCGGCGCAGACACGTCGTTTCCGCTATTCGCCTTTGTCTTCCTC
>JBIHZU010000155.1:0-4609 GCA_044240285.1 Candidatus Nanopelagicales bacterium
CCTGGGGATCATCGAACATAGCCACGGTGTCGCCAGACTCCACGATGTAGCCAGGCTGCCCCTGCTCAGCAAGGAAGAAAGCGCACAGATCGGACACACGCTGCGCCTGCTGCATGTTGTGAGTAACGATGACGACCGTCACTTCGGACTTGATCTCCATGATCGTTTCTTCGATGCGACGCGTTGACGTTGGGTCAAGGGCCGAACACGGCTCGTCCATCAACAACACCTTCGGGCGCACCGCAAGAGATCGCGCAATGCACAAACGCTGCTGCTGACCACCTGAGAGCCCACCACCGGGGGAACGAAGGCGGCTTTGGACTTCCTTCCAGAGACCCGCTTTCACGAGGCACTCCTCAACCAGCGCGTCCTTATCCGATCGACTCAGCTTGACCCCTACAAATTTCAGTCCGGCTAGGACGTTGTCGTAGATCGACATGGTCGGGAACGGGTTGGGTTTTTGAAACACCATGCCGATGTGGCTTCGCGCATCTGTGAGGCGAACCTGCGGCCCATAAATGTTCATTTCGCCTAGCCATACCTCACCGGCCAGCGATGCGATGGGGATGAGCTCATGCATACGGTTAAGGATGCGAAGGAATGTTGACTTACCGCATCCTGAGGGACCAATAAGAGCGGTCACATGGCCCGCTGGCATATCCAAAGACACACGATCGAGCACCTTATGGGTGCCAAACCATGCGGAGATATCGCGAGCCTGTAATCCGAGCAGGTCGATGACCGGCTCGCCCATGATGCCTCCAGGTCGTGTACGGGTACTGACCGACATGGTGGCGCCTCTCGGTAACGGGAAGGTGAACGACTAGAGAAGGTTGGGGAGCAGCATGACAATGTGGTTAGTGACGGCGACACCGAGTGCGACGAACACGGGGACCGCAACGATCCATGTTTGCCAGCGCCCCCACCGCACGGAGAGCCAGACGAGCGTGAGGGCCGCCCCTAACAAAAGGACCGACCAGAGCAACAGGCCCACTGCGGCCGAGGAGTCCCCGACCAAGGGTGCCTCTCCACCGGTGAGCATCAGACTGGGCAGGACGGGGCTAGTCGCGCTCATCGCATCGGACATGAGCCGCGCATCCACTTGAACAAGTCCAGTTGGCAAGTAGGGAGCCCCAGAGGCGCTCACCAATGTCAGTCGACCTTCTCCGGGCTGAAGCGCGACTGGGTCCTCGCCATTGGCTCGCACCGCTGTGACCTCATAGTCAAATGTGCCTTGGCCAGTAGACACGGAGAACTGGGTGCCGACCGTGGCCGCAGACAACGACTTGAACGGGCCCCCGAATGCCCAAGCACGACCCATCACAATTGCATGCCCCACTTGACCTGGCATAGCGGTATCTCGCTGGTGGCCTGGACCGGACATGAGCACCGTCGAGGTCGTTCCATTCAAAACAACTTCGTCAATTCCCAGCCCTGGCGCGTCAATCCAAGCCACGGGAGCACCCATAGCGAGCAAAGCGCCGTCCGTGGTCGTGATACCGGTGGGTGCAATCGCATTGGCTAACTGGCTACGGAAGTCGGCATACGCGACGTGCTGATCGCGATCGTGACGCATGGGACTGAAAATCAGGAGATTGAGCACCAACCCGAGGAAAAGGCCTCCGACGATCAACAAAGCTGTACTTGCGACCGCCACACGGGGGGTGAGCTCCCGTGATGGACCGGCCAATGTGGGCTTCTCCTGCTGACCAGTAGCTGGCACTGACGTCACGTCAGTGATGCTACGTGCCTCCGGGCGGGGTGGCGCAACCACGGCCATTAGCTCCATGCCCATCCCTCCTTAGAGACGCCATTGTGGGCGGGCTCTTCGAGCCCGCCCACAATGCTGGTTTCGCGTTTCACTTAATCTTGCCCGCATTCACTGTGGTGGCGCCATTGGCGTAGCCCGCCTTCTTCGCGGTCACGATGACGCCGATCGTCTTGCCCTTGAGCGACGCCGGGATCGTGAACGACGAAGCAGTAGCCTTCGAAATCGCCGTTGCCTTGGTGCCGACGATGGTCACCCACTGGTAGGTGTAGGAGGTTGCTGCCGGGCTCCATGTGCCAGCCGACACAGTGACCTTCTTGCCTGTGGCAATCACGCCGGTGATCTTCGGGGACTTTCCAGCGACGACCGTGAGAGCAGATCCGAGACCGACGGTCTTTGCTGTCGCATCTCGGTTCGCCGTCACCCCATCCACCGAAGTGGCGGTAACTCGGCAAGACACTGACTTGTCGGCATCCGCAGCCACCGGCGTGTAGACAGCAGTAGCACCGGTCGACGTCTTCACCGTTGCGCCAGCAATCTTGACCACGATGCTATAGGTCGAAGCATCCTGCCAAGTACCGCGAGTACAAGTGAGCGCAGTCCCGACCTTCGCGGTCGAAATCACAGGTGCTGCGGTGTTTACCGGGGTCAACTTCGCTAACACGACCAAAGTTTTTTGATCCGCTTCAGAGTCGAAGTAGTCATCACTATTCGAGGTGTAGCTCGCATCTATGCGGTAGCTCTTCGGCAATCCGGAGGATGCCCCACCGGCAAGGCTGCTGTAGGTCAGCGTCGCGACACCTTGGACGATCTGTCCTGTGCCAAGCGTGATCGGTGCTCCGCCACCCGAAACAGGCGTCGCGGTGAAGACCACGGAGCCAGTAGCGCCCGACGGAGTGACCGTCGCGGCGAAGGTCACCGTTGAACCCGCGACCACACTGCCCACGGGGGTGATGCCCAGTTCGAGACTTGTTGCGACTCCGCTTGACGGCTCCGTCGTTTGGTAAACCGTAGGAGAGGTGAACCACAAGGACGCACTGCCGATAATCGCTGTTGGAGACGCAACCACACCTTGGAAGCACTTCACGGTGAAGGTGTACTGACCACTCAATGTCGGAACCGGGTCCTGCTCGGCTGCAAATGCAGACATGTTCTTCGACAATGCGGTCCGGTATCCCGAACCACTTCGGGCTAGGGACCCCTCGGCTGCCTTAGGTGTCACGTTCTTACCCCCGGAGAACCCTGCTCCCTCCACGACAACCTGCACTTTCGTTGAGGCGTCAGCATTAGGGCACATTGTGCTCGTGTACACATCGATCGCAGTGTTCGATGTGCCATCCGTTGGGCTCAACGAGACCGTGCCGGTCGCCGGGGCGGTCGTCACCTTGACGTTGGCTGCCAATGACGTTGACGGACCAAAAGCAAGAGCATTAGTCGGGGTAAACACCGCGGTCACCGCATGTGTCTTGATAACTCCAGCCCCATCCGCGGAGAAAGTCTTCGCCTTCGTAGCAACACCAGCTACAACAGCAACACTGCCCATTGATGTACTTCCGTCAAAGAACTCAACTGTGCCAATTGCTTCGCTCGGAGTCACGGTCGCGGTGAAGGTGACCTCAGTGGCGTTCGACACATCAGAAGCGGATGCCTGTAGCCCAGTGGATGTCGAAGTCGCGGGGTCTGCCGTGACGTATGCGGTGGCGCTTGTAAACCAGAAGTCTGCCGTGCCGAGAGTTTCCGTCGGTGTGTTGGACAGACCCTGGTAACACTTGATCGTCAACGTGTACTTACCGCCAAGAGTTGCACTCGGCGTCTGAGATGCTGCAGCACTCTGCATGTTCTCTAGAAGCGGGAACGTGTAGCCACTACCGGATTTCACCATCGAAGCAGCTGATTTGTTGAAAATTGAGTAGCCCTGCGCCGGGAATCCTGTCCCGGAGAGGAACGCCTGGAGTTTGGTGTCGGCATCATCTGCGGAGCACGTTGAACTCGCATTCAGAGTGAGCACAGAAGTGTTGGTGCCAGTTGACGGGCTCACCGAGACGACACCGGTCGCCTGACTACTAGTGATCGGGATGATCAGGCTGGCGATAACCGCAGTAGCGGCCACGATGGACTTCAACGCGCGCATGACACTCCTGTCGAAACTGTTATGTGAATGTTGGTGGTATTCGTGGGCCGAGGAAAGTCGGCTACATGAACGGCTGATGACGCAAAGATGATGTTTCGGTTGTGCGGGGAATGATTCATTCTCATGACGCGGAACTCCTGCGGGACTTCAGCCCAAGAAGGACGACAACCATGAGCAGGAAGATGCCACCACCGATGAGCAGAGGCTTAAGTAGAGAGGCACCTTGCTCTGTCGAAGCGCTGGCCACCGCGTCAACGGCGCTCGTCGACTCATTCACAGAGGGCTCATTGGGATCAGCCTCAACCACTCCGCTGGCTAACGGATCCTGTGCTGCACCAGCAGAGCCAACTGAGCTTGACTCAGACTCTGGAGACTCCTGGTCGTTGACCGGAGCAGGCACTTCTGCCTCGGTGTTAGCCGTGTCCGAATTCCCTGCGTCTACATTGACTGGCTCGGCTGCCTGTCCAGCCCCTTGGTCTACCACTGCGTCATCACCAGAGGGTTGTGCAAGCGGAGGATTTGGGCTAGTCACTACGAACGTGCCCTTTGCACTGTCGATGGTGATATCCGCGACGGTGTCGCCGAGGCTGCTCTGACTCAGACCCGCCAGGCAACTCATCGTGAGTCGGTAATCACCGTCTAACAAGACTGGGGACGGCCGAGCGAATCCACCTGCATCAGTGAAAGTCCAGAGCAATGGGAGGATCGCA
>JBIHZU010000156.1:0-4577 GCA_044240285.1 Candidatus Nanopelagicales bacterium
CTGAAGCGCACGCGTGCCTTCAGCCAAGGTTGCGCCGGTCGTGATCACATCGTCGACCAAGATGACCGCACCGCTAGGCCCCAAGGGACGTGCCACGAAGGCGTTGAGCAAGTTGATCGTCCGGGCGCCTGTCCCAGCCCGGACTGATCCATGCGAGCACGGACTTGCTGGAGAACCGGCTGGACGTCCGCGCGAACTCCAACGGCTATTAGGTCTCGTGCAGCACGGCGTGCCAGAAGTCGCACGGTGTCCTCTCCACGAGCAGCTCGGCTCTGTCGCGAACTGGGAATCGGCACGAGCGTGACGGATCCGTAGCCAGCTCCGGCCGCCGCCACCGCACGGGCCAAGGCCCAGCCAAGCGGTCGCGTCAAAGCACGCACCCCACGCTCTTTGTGCGCAAGCACAGCAGAACGCGCTACCCCTGAGTATTCGCTGAGGGAGAAAGCCGGCGGTAATCCCTTGGGCGCGGGATTCGGATCAACGCGACAACCCCGACCGCTGAGTTCTTGCGTACATTGCGCGCACAGCGTGCGACCGGGCCGAGCGCAGTGCACACACTCCTGCGGAACTAGTAGATCGATGAGGTCTGCGAACATCAGTGGGCGTAGTTGGGGCTTGTTCCAAATGCGCCAGGCACCCACTGGTCGCCCTCAAGAGAGAAGAGTCGACCAGATTCGGTGCCGACCAAAATCGCAAGCCCAGGGGACGCGGCGATCCCGACTGCGTCAGATGGTGCTCCGCGACTCGTCGCCGTCCCGCGGGCCACATCAACTTCATATACCTCAGGTGTGCTGGCTCCTGCCGCTGCCAGTGCAACCAAGCTTTCACTGGAATTCCAGGCGACCGCCCGGACTTCACTAAGGACTGTCTCCACTCGGCGCAGGCCAGCAAGTGAAAACACACCTGCCCTAGCGACAACTCTGGCTAGCAGTAAGACCCGTCGGGGTCCGCGCTGCACAATCAGCGCCATTCGAGAATCATCTGGCGAAAGCGACATCCCGAGTATTGACGCATTTGTCAGGCGATCCTCGATAGTGACCGAGCTCAACACGCCACCAGACGACACCAATCTCGGAACCCCATCAGTACCAAGCACCCAGATATTGCCCGAACCATCAAATTGTGGGTACACCATGGCTTGGTCGTACGTCATCTGAGCCATCGGTGAATCGGGGGTGATTCCGCCCCTCCAGAGATTGCCCGCCTCGTCAATACCTGCAATCTGCGACCCGCCGCTTGACACCGCGATGGCGGACAGGGCCGGGGTGCCTTCACCGGCACCCCCCGCGACTCTCACGCTGGTGGAACCAGAAATTTGAATTGCACGACCCCCGTTGAGTGCGAATGGTGTAGTCGGAAACGGGGGCGTATCTGGGTCATAGCTCGCCCAGACGCCGATCGGTTGCGGGTTGCTCACTCCAGAGACAGGTAGTGCCTGACCCGAAACTCGGATATCGACAGCGGAAACAGCAGTAACTTGCCGAAGAGTCCAAGCGATCTGAGCCGACATGGCACGTCGGGTTTCATCATCTGTGGAGAGAACTCGTGGATCAAGATCAACTCGGGCAATACCCGCATCAATGGGAACTGCATCGAGCACCAGTGTGGTTCCGTCGGGAATAGCAGTCCGTACGGCAGGCGCGAGCCAATCCGAGGGTCCCGAAACAAGGTCCCGCATGAGGGTCGTTGCCAACCCAGCGTCCTGCAGAGGAATCATTCGCGGGTCTGGAACCATGGACTCGAAGTTGGAATTGAAAAAGTACAAGTTGAAGGATCTAAACGATCGATCCACGTCAACTCGCGAGAGAAGCAATCCACTTGGCGCATCAGCGATGCGCCATTCACCATTCACGAGTTCTACGCGGAAGTCGAAGGGGGCCGAACGTGGCGGCGTCGCTACACGCATTGATCCATCGCTAGAAATGAATGCGTAGAGATTGCACGTGACTTGCACGGTAGTCGTGCTCCCGGCGACCACGGCAAAAACCCCGTCGTAGACCGTGACACCATCAGAAGGCCTCCACAGGGAATTCTCCGAGTCGGTGAGGTACTGACGCGCAACCGCATGATCGCCTTCAAACGAGGCGGACGCGTCCAGAAAACCCTGCACTACTTCTTGGGGAGTCATGCCCGGCTGTGGTGGACGTGCAATGACCCGGATCACCTGACTGTTGGGGTCTGCGCCCACCGGGGTTCCGAATTCAATGGAGCCAGAGGTGGGGATCGCTGCACAGCCAGCCAATAGAGCCGGCAGGAGTAGCACCACTAAGTGTTGTCGTCTCATGCCTTGACCGTCTCGTCGATCTCGACAACCGCGCCATCGAGGGGCAATGGCGATTCGACAAGCACGCCACCCGCATGGCGCGGAATCGTCAGACGGAAGGACGCGCCCGCACCCGGCTCACCCCACACCTCCAGCCATCCGCCATGGAGTCGCGCGTCCTCAAGGGCGATGGAAAGACCAAGGCCCGTGCCACCCGTGGTGCGTGCTCGCGCCGGGTCAGCACGCCAAAATCGATCGAAGACATGCGGCAGGTCCTCATCGTTTAGTCCCACGCCGTTGTCACGCACGGTGACAGCTGCTCCCACATCATCGGCACCGACCCCCACGAACACCGGCTTGCCTTCCGCATGTTCGATCGCGTTGCCAATGAGATTGCGGATAACTCGCGCAATTCGCCGTGCATCGCACTCCACCATGCACACATCAAGACTCGGAACTAGGCGTACTTCTATCTGCCGCTGACGAGCGAGCGGCTCTGCGGAATCGATGACACGACGGACTAGGCCCACCAGGTCCGTCGCCTCGATGTCGAGCGCGGCAGCCCCTGCGTCGTAACGTGAGATTTCTAGAAGGTCTGCAAGCAGGATTTCGAATCGATCTATCTGCGTTGATAGCAGTTCAGCAGCGCGAGCGGTGGCGGGGTCAAAGGTATCCCGAGACTCGAACAGCACGTCAGCGGCCATACGCACTGTGGTCAAAGGTGTGCGCAATTCATGAGACACATCGGAGACAAATCGCTGCTGCACAAGCGAGAGCTCTTCGAGTTGGTGGATCTGTGCCTCAATACTTGCCGCCATGTCATTGAATGCGGTAGCCATGCGGGCCAGATCATCCTCTCCTCGTACGGCGACTCGCTCCTCAAGATGGCCCGATGCGAATCGCTCAGCGGTACGCGCAGCGCTGCGCACCGGAGCGACGACCTGTCGGGTGACAAGCCA
The DNA here is from genome assembly GCA_044240285.1 of Candidatus Nanopelagicales bacterium. Lineage (GTDB taxonomy): Bacteria > Actinomycetota > Actinomycetes > S36-B12 > S36-B12 > CAINMH01. The sequence continues at coordinate 3,223 of JBIHZU010000156.1, forward strand.
CACGATCAAACCGACGAGGAGAACGAGTAACACGGCCGTGCCTACGACAGCGCTGCGTACGAGGTCCAAGGTCTGTTGTTGCTGAGTCAAAGGAAAGAGGTAGTACAACTGATATGGACCGACGGTGGGGACGTTCAACGGCGCACCCACGGCGAGCCCGGGGGCAGTGCGGCCGTCGAGATAACGAATCTCGGTGTAAGTCCAGGACTGGCGATCTGAACCTGCTACGCCGTCACGTAACTCTGCCGGAACGCTGGCCACCGACACGAGATTGGTGCCACGCTCTGGCGCTAAGTAGGTCTCCTTATTGGACAGCAGGAGAACGTCGAACTGACCGGGCGAACCCGCACGCGCGGCCAGCGCAGTGATCACCGAGTCCACCAGTGTTGATGCTGAGACCGGAGTGCCACCGGTATTTGCCGCACTCAACACTCGACGAGCATCATTGAGTCCGGCACTAGCTTCGACCAGTGCAGATCTCTGTGTGGATTCGAGTAGGCCGGATGTCACGCGCGATAACAACAGCAGGCCCAGAAGCGCAACTACGATGATAGATAGCACCAAAGTCGCTGACGTGACTCGAAGCATCAACGACTGGCGCCAGGCAGCCCGCACCCGACGCACAGCCGAAATCACGAAGGCCCGGCCTTGTAGCCGACGCCTCGCACAGTCACCACAATCTCGGGCTTGTCTGGGTCATCTTCGATTTTGGCGCGTAGACGCTGCACATGAACATTGACCAAACGGGTGTCTGCCGCGTGCCGGTAGCCCCATACGTCTTGCAAGAGAACCTCACGAGTGAAGACCTGCTTAGGTTTGCGCGCGAGACACAGCAACAAATCGAATTCCAATGGAGTCAGCGAAATTGCCCTGCCGTCTCGTTTGACGGAATGGCCCACCACATCAATGGTGAGGCCACTGATCTGCAGGTGCTCTGGCTCCAAAGAGTCGCTTCGACGAAGTCGAGCACGCATTCGAGCGACGAGTTCTTTGGGTTTGAAGGGCTTGACGATGTAGTCATCTGCTCCAGCTTCGAGACCCACCACGACATCCGATGTATCGCTCTTCGCGGTGAGCATCACGATGGGTATTCCCGACTCTGCCCGGATATCCCGACAGACATCGACCCCATCGCGACCAGGCAGCATCAAATCGAGGAGCACTAGGTCTGGTCGCGATTCGTGAAATGCGCGGAGAGCCGAGGTGCCGTCCGCACAGAAGAAGGGCACAAAGCCCTCTCCCCGCAAGACGATACCCAGCATCTCCGAGAGCGCTGTGTCGTCATCCACGACGAGAATTCGTTCAGTCACGACCCCATCGTGTCACCCCGAGGCCGAGGAAGTCGCGCAATATCC
>JBIHZU010000013.1:0-15058 GCA_044240285.1 Candidatus Nanopelagicales bacterium
CGCGCCCATTATTGGCTTGCGCGCCACTGAGCGGAGCCTCAACCGCAATGACAATCGGCTGGACGTCTCCAGCTTGGGCGGCGGGCACGGCGGTGAGTGCGCCAGCAATGATGGGTAGGGAGATGGCCGCTATGGCAAGTGAACGCTTCATGGTATCGAGATTACCGGGCTAACCGCACCTGAGCCCGTTGGTGCCACACACTGACCATAAGTGGCGCGATGAGTATCAATGTCGCTGCGCCGAGAACGAATGTAAAGAGAGCAAATGTGACGCCAATCGGGCCAAATTGCTCCGCCTGACTGGTCAGAGCCCTGGGCATGTAGATGGCTGCCCAGATGGTCAGGCCGAGTTGGCCAACCACACCCACGATGGCGGTGGCCACAAGCAGTCTCTTCGAGAGACTAGGAACGATGACACGGATAGATAGGTACATGCCTCCGAACCACAGCAGGAGCAGTCCAAGTGAACCGAGAATGAGCGCCCAAACGCCGTACGTGCGCGTGAGGTCACGCAACTGTGAAGTCGAGACAATCAGAAGGGCCATCACGACAACCCAAACCAGGCCCCGCCACATTTGCTTTCGGGGAAGCGGTGGCAGGTCGAAGATTGTGGCGTAAGTTTTAGCAAGCCTCCGGCCGAGAGACCAGGCGGAGAGCAGGGACAGGATTATGGCGAGCCAGGAGAGTGTCATCGTGTGCTCAGGTGCATTGAAAAGCCCCAAAACCGCGTCGCGGGCCGCTCCCTCCAATCCGAATCGATCGCTAAGACTCATCGCAAGTCCGGCTCCGTCTGACTGAAACACCGCAGAGATGAGCACGATAACAATCGGGAGCAGCGCGACGAATGCTTGAGCGGAGAGAACGAATGCCTTGTCGAGCATCTGCAATTCAAAGAACCGACGTATGACCGCGAATGGGTAACTGGCTAGGACCCAGTCCTTGACTCTCTCCACCACGAAGCAGACATTAGTAGCGCAAAGCCGCTGTTGGGGCGATATTGGTCGTGGGAGCATAGGAGGGTGAGTGTGAAGGACCGCCCCGTAGATGACCGACATCCGCTGAATGTCCTCATCGGAGGCTGGCGTGGCCTCATCGAGTCGGTTTTGCCACCTGTCTTGTTCGTCCTTACCTACTACGTCGCAGGTCAATACAGCGACCACGCTCTCTCGATCGCCATCGTCGTCGTTCTGCTCATTGCCGCCCTGCTCGCGATACTGCGGGTGATTCGCAAAGAACGCCCGATCCGTATTCTTACGGTGGTGCTCGGTGTTGGTGTCGGCGCAATGTTTGCGGCCACAAGCGGCAATGCAGTCGACTACTTTTGGGCTGCAGTCCTGGGGAACGTGGCTACAGCTATCGCTTTTGCATTGTCGATACTTTGGCGCTGGCCTCTGCTCGGCGTGATCGTTGGTCCGCTCATGGGCACTGGCCGACGCTGGCGCGAAGATCCTGATCTATTGAAGGCGTATAGCCGTGCTTCGTGGCTGTGGGTAATCCTGAGCGTGGTGCGAGCACTCGTACGAATTCCGCTGATTCTGAACGACTGGTTGGGCGCATTGGCCGTAGCACCGGTGTTTTTCTATGGCCTCGTTACCCTGACTATTGCTGGATCTTGGATTGTTATCAAAAGAACTCTTCCACCAGGCCATCCTGGTATTCGCCATCCGGTTTTACCGAAGGTCGCGGATTAGTGGATTCCGCTCCAGGTGCCTCGGTCGACCAGAAGATCTTTGAGGGCACTAGGGCGATCTGTCATAAGTCCATCGACACCGAGTTCAAGTAGTCGCGTCATCTCAGTGGGGTCATCGATCGTCCACACGTGAACGTGAAGGCCACGTTCGTGTGCATGTCTCACGAGAGCGCCCGTAACGACGGGGACGCCTTTGATCGAACTCGGAATCTGTAGCGCCAAAGGGCCAGAAGTGCGATGACGAAGACCCCATGACCCAGCGAGAAATTTGCCTACTTCACGCGGACCTGCCGACGTGACGAGTCGTGGACCAAGACGTTTGCGAACACGCTGCAGTCGATCGTCGCTAAACGAACTCGCAAGCACACGGTCGTAGGCGCCGGTTGAGTCCATGATCGCAACGAATGCGTCTACGGCAGCCTCGCACTTGAGATCAAGATTGAATTTCTGTGCGGGGAAACAATTCAGTGCTTCGTCGACTCGCATGATCTGGTCGACACCCTCATCTGTTTCGACTTTGCGTAACTGCTCCCACGTGTGGTCACTAATCAAGCCTGTTGCTTTCGTCGTGCGATCCAACTTTGGGTCATGGAACAGCACTGCAACGCCATCTTGCGTTACCTGAATGTCGCTCTCTAGGTAGACGTACCCGAGCGACACGGCGTATTCGAATCCGGCGCGAGTGTTCTCCGAAGTCTCCCGTGCACCTCCGCGGTGGGCCATCGCGATTGTCCCGGCACTTTCAAAGAATGGATGGCGTGGCACGACATGAGGATAGCGAGGGTCAATTGCCCAAGGTGCACACAGATCCTGTGGAATAGTACGTGTTCAAGGAGGTCCCACCATGTCCGATTCACAGCCCATCACAGTCATCGTGACTGACAACGTCAGCCCCAAGTCTCGCCTTGCAGCGACCTTGCTGTGCTTCTTCCTAGGTTTCCTAGGGATTCATCGCTTCTATGCCGGCAAAATTGGCACAGGCATAATCTGGCTGCTCACCGCAGGCCTACTCGGCATCGGCGCACTTATCGACCTCATCATCATTCTGGTCGGTTCTTTCCGTGACAAGCAGGGTCGCGTTATCTCCAACTGGTAAACCTCGTGGGCCGGCAGGCGACTTGGCTCAACCGGGGTCGCATCGGCTTGATTCGAGGCGAGTATGGCAATGCCTGCGCTAGTTACTAGCTTGAGGCGTCAGCCAACATGCGTAAGTCCTCTGGGGCAAGGTCAAGTTGAACTGACGCAAGCAAATCAGCAACGTGCGCGACCTTGGTGGCACTGGCAATCGGAGCGGTGACGGTTGCTTGGAGTCGAAGCCAAGCAATTGCCACGGCTGAGTTGCTGGTGTTGTGTGCTGCAGCTACAGCATCAACAGCAGCTAGCACTCGCCAGGCGCGATCATTGAGGTACTCGTTCACACGATCTTCACGCGGAGCGCCTGCTACGGCCTCGGCAGTGCGGTATTTCCCGGTGAGGAAGCCAGCCGCGAGCGAGTAGTAGGGAACGCAAGAGATGTCTTCGCGCGTGCATAAATCGGCGAGAGCACCTTCGTAGACATCGCGTTCGAGCAGATTGTAGTGCGGCTGCATTGCGACGAAGCGTGGGAAGCCCTGGGCATCGCTGACATCGAGAGCCTCTTGGAGTCTTTCGGCTGAGTAGTTGGACGCAGCTAGGTAGCGGACTTTGCCGACCTGAACAAGTTCGGCGAGAGCGCTCATAGTTTCAGCAAGAGGAGTGTCGGGATCGTCGAAGTGACAGTAGTAGAGATCAATATGGTCGGTTTGAAGCCGCTGCAAGGACTCGTCGCAAGCGACGCGGATGTTGTCGGCTCGAAGTCCAGCGCGATCGGTTTTGAAGCCCACTTTGGTGGCGATGACGAGATCGTCCCGGTTACCCCGGCGAGACATCCAGTTGCCGATGACCGTCTCGGATTCCCCTCCGCTGTGGCCAGGAGCCCACTGGGAATAGCCGTCCGCGGTATCAATGAAATTGCCGCCACCTGCGGTGAACGCGTCGAGAATGGCTTCAGAAGTTGGGACGTCGGCTGTCCATCCGAACACATTTCCACCGAGGCACAGTGGCGTGACCTCTAGGTCGCTCGTACCGATGTGTGCCATGGCTGGCTCCTTTCGACTAGCAAAGGGTATGGCCCTGGGAGTGCCTTGGTACGGGTGGGGTTTATGGGGCTCACGAGACGTATGTGGCTAAAGGGTGGCAGAGACGTTAAAGCCGTGTCACGTTCATGTACCAGTTCGACGCCGTATGCTCAGTCTTCTTGACATCCTTGTCATACAGACCACAAAGTTGGCATCACCTGAGCCATGGAGGAGTTGAATGAAGCCGCCCGTTTTCGAGTACCGCGACCCGCGGTCCCTCGATGAGGCTCTCGGCCTGCTCAATGAGCACGGCGACGACTCCTCAATCCTTGCTGGCGGTCAAAGTCTCATCCCACTGCTCAATCTGCGCTTAGCTCGCCCTGAATATGTGATCGACATAAACAAGGTGCCTGGCCTAGACACTATTGAGGTGTTGCCCGGGTGCGTGCGAGTGGGAGCGTTGACCCGCATACGTCGTCTCGAACGGGATCCAAAGATCCGGGCAGTGGCTCCTGCCTTGTCCGACGCATTCCAGAACATTGCACACCCGCAGATCCGTAGTCGTACGACCATCGGTGGAAACATTTCTCATGCGGATCCCTCATCCGAATTGCCGGGAGTTCTCGCGGCATACGACGGAAGAGTGCAGTTAACGTCCTCTTCGGGATCGCGGTGGGTCTCTTGGTCGGACTTCTTCGTCACGGTCTTCACCACGACTCGAGAGTCCAATGAATTGCTTACCGCCGTGGAGTTTCCCACTGACCAGAATTTCAGTTACGAATTTGAAGAGATTGCACGCCGGCCGGGTGACTATCCCTTGGCCGGAGTGTGCGCTGGCATCAGCCTCGACGGGAGTCAGGTGCGCGCAGCACGTCTCTCCGCTATCGCAATAGCGGACCGCCCGATCCGGATGACGGCAGCTGAGTCGGCGCTTGTCGGCGTAGATATCTCCAATACCGCCGTTCGCCAAGCTGCAAGCCAAGCTGCTGCAGCAGAGATTAATCCAATGGATGACGAGCATGGCAGCGCCGCATTCCGTCGTGGACTGATCGCAACTTTGGTAAAGCGGACCCTTGACCGACTTGCAGGAGGCCCATCATGAAGGCCGAGATCCGCACGATTGCGATGACAGTTAATGGGGAGCAAGTATCCGTTGATGTTGAAGTGCGGGCACTTCTGAGTGATGTTCTTCGTCACGACCTCAGACTCACTGGCACGCACGTGGGATGTGAGCATGGCGTGTGTGGGGCTTGCACAATTCTTGTTGATGGAGAATCAGCGCGATCTTGTCTCATACTGGCCGTGCAGGCCGACGGCAGTACCATAGAAACCGTTGAATCCCTCGGATCGGTTTCTTCGCTCAGTGCGCTGCAGGAAGCCTTCCGAGAAAATCATGGCCTGCAGTGTGGATTCTGCACGTCGGGAATCCTGATGAGTTTGTGCGCCGCGGAGCGTCACGGTGAAGACCTAGAGGAGACTTTGGGTGAAGTACTTGGTGGCCACATCTGTCGCTGTACGGGTTATCAGAACATTCGCGCGGCCATTGAGGCACACTGGGCAAAGTCGGTGACGCAATGACCATTGAGACAGGCGTTCGCCGTCCATATGTTGGACAGAATGTGTTGCGCAGCAATGACCCCAAGTTGCTCACAGGTGGGGGACGCTTCATTGACGACCTGCACTTTCCTGACATGTTGCACGCGACCATTGTGCGTAGCACGCTCGCGCATGGCACGATCGAGCAGTTTGATGCTGGAGCAGCACGTGCTGAGTCGGATGTAGCTCTAGTCCTCGGCCCCGAAGAAATTGCCGCTACGACCGGACTCCTGCCGTGTGTGTGGCTGGCACCAGGTCAGCGAATGACCCACATTCCGATTGCCTCGCGCAAGGTTTCCTACGTAGGACAGCCCATCGGCATAGTGGTCGCCGACTCACGGGCAGCCGCAGAAGATGCGGTTGAAATTCTTGACATCACTTTTGCAGAACTCCCCTGCGTAGTTGATTCCGAAGCGTCAATTGCACCAGGCGCTCCCCTTCTCGTACCCGAGTGGGGCGACAACATCTGCGCTCAAGTTGACGCGGGAGATCCGCGCGATGAGATCGAAGAAGTCATAGCGCGCGCTGCGCACGTAGTGGAGCGCCGCCTACGGATTCAGCGCGTCGCACCAAATCCGATGGAGACTCGAGGGCTTATAGCGCGTTGGGATGCGGCTGATGAGTCGTTGACCGTGTGGATGTCTACTCAGACGCCACATCATTGCCGCGATCATCTTGCGACTGCTCTTGCTCTACGGGCTGATCAGGTCAGAGTGATTGTGGGTGAGCTAGGTGGCGGGTTCGGTGCGAAGGAGCATTTGTACCCCGATGAAGTGATGGTCTGCCTCGCTGCGATGCGTTCAGGTCGCCCGGTGAAGTGGGTGGAGGACCGTGTCGAGAGCCTCACGGCCACACTCCACGGTCGTGATGCGATTCACCGCGCCAGGCTTGCCCTCGATGCTGATGGGAAGTTCCTGGCGATTCACTCCGACATCTTGGGCAACCTTGGTGCGCATCCTTCCAATGTTGGACTCGGACCTTTCCGAGTCTCGATGGGTATGTTGCCCGGGCCGTACCACTTCGAGCGGGCTGGGGGTTCCCTCAGAGCGGTGCTGAGCAACACAACACCTACTGGGGCGTACCGAGGCTTCGGAATGCAAGAAGCCACCTGGGTCCGTGAGCGTCTAATCGACGAAGCAGCACGCGAGCTAGGTTTGGATGTTGTTGAGCTGCGTTTGCGCAACATGATTCAGCCGCATGAGTTGCCATTCACGACGCGCACGTTCCAGCCGTACGACTCTGGCGATTATCCCGAGGCGATGCGTCGGACTGTAGTCGCCGCTCGCGCTGAAGCCAATGTCACGAGCGTTGGCCGGATTCGTCGTGGTTTGGGATTTGCCACTCATGTTGAGTTCACCGGTCTTGGTGATTCGCGTAGTCAGCAGATTGTGGGTTTCTCCCTCGGCGGATACGAAACGGCCAAGGTGCGTGTTGATCCCGATGGAAGTGTGTCGGTCACCTCTGGTGTGACGGGCATGGGTCAGGGAATCGAAACAGGCTTCGCACAATTGGCCGCTGATCACCTAGGTATTGGGATCGAGCGCATTAGCGTGCGACTCGGTGACACCGCGAGTGCGCCCTATAGCGCCACTGGCTCGATTGCTAGCCGGTCAATGACTGTCGGTGGTGGTGCTGTAGTCACCGCCGCGGGCAAGGTGCGTGACCGCATGATGGCAATCGCTGCGCACCAGCTTGAGATTTCCCCCAATGACCTTGAGTTGGTCCGCGACGCAAGTGGACGAGATGTCTTCCAGCCCAAGGGCTCGCCGGACATCTCATTGACGTGGGAGAAAGTGGCCGAGAGTGCTTGGCTTAACTGGAACGTGCCGGATGAGTTCAACACCATTGGTCTGGAGGAGACATTCGTCTACAACCCTGCGAGCGTCTCCTATGCCTACGCAACTCATGCGGTGTCAGTCGCAGTTGATCTTGATACGGGTCTGGTCAAGCTCGAGGGCTACTGGGTGACCCACGACTCGGGCGTCATGGTCAACCCCATGATCTGCGACGGACAGGTTCTAGGCGGCATCGCTCAAGGGGTGGGCATCGCTCTGTATGAGGGCATGCGCTGGGGCGAGACTGGCCAGCCCACCACCACGACATACCTCGATTACGTGCTTCCACTGTCAGTAGACATTCCACATGTGAAGATCGAGCACATGGTGACACCTAGCCCGTTCATCCCTGGGGGCATGAAGGGGCTAGGCGAAGGCGGCACGATTACCTCTCCCGCGGCCGTGGGTAATGCGATTGCAGCTGCAATTCCGGAGATCGCTGGCCGCCTGTTGGAGACCCCATTCTCCCCAAGCAAACTCTGGACCATGATCGATGAGGCGGGTCTCCATGTCTGAGACCAGCACGCTTGTCGCCCAGGACATCACGCACCGATTCGGGGGTGCACTGGCTCTTGACTCAGTCAACTTCGATGTTCGAGGCGGGGAAATTCACGCGCTCCTTGGCGAGAACGGTGCAGGTAAGAGCACATTGGTCAGAATCTTGACCGGCGCCTTGACTCCTGATTCCGGACTCGTGGTCGTCAATGGAGAAGGCTGGCGGTTGCGTAACCCACGTCATGCCCAAGACCTCGGGATTGGTGTGGTCTACCAAGACTTCCATCTTTTTAACCATCTCTCCGTGGCAGAAAACATTTTCTCTTCGTCGCCACACCCGCCTAGTCGTTTCGGCGTGTCTGCACGTCGAGACATGTATGCCCAAAGTCATGAGCTGCTTGCTTCTTTCGGCATCGAAGTAGATCCGCGCGCGCAGGTGAGTTCATTAGATGCTGCCGAAAAGAAACTCATCGAGATCTGTCGCGCTTTGCTGCGCAGTCCGCACTATCTGATTCTCGATGAGCCAACTGCGGCGCTTGAGCCACGAGAGACGAGCAAGTTGCTCGGGGTTATCGACCAACTGCGCGCGCGGGGCACTGGAGTCATTCTGGTGACCCATCGCCTTGGTGAAGTGGCTGAGATCGCTGACCGGGCGACGGCCCTCCGCAACGGGGTGAATGCCGGATCCTTAACGGCATCGGAATTCAGTCTGGAAAGTTTGGCTCACCTGATCGTTGGTCAGGAAGTTCTCGTTGAGACCGGACCACAGCACATCCCCGGACCAACGAAATTGAAGGTGAGCAATCTTCAGATCCGAAAGGACTCCCGCCCAGTCGAAATCGAAGTAGGGGCTCGCGAACTGGTCGCAGTTATTGGCCTTATTGGTTCAGGCGTGTCCACTGTCATGGACACAGCAGTGGGCTCAATTGCCGCACGCGGTGCACGCGTTGAAGTTGACGGGATCTCTCACCAGTTCCGCAGCCGAGCGCAGGCGCAGTCGCTCGGTATTGGTGCTGTTCCTATCGATCGCAAAGTCTCAGGGCTCATACTTAATGCCTCGGTTGCCAAGAACACCGGGCTCGCAAACCTTAGGTCGTACTCGCGGGGGGGCTTCAGCTCGCGAACGAAGCTCAGACGTGCAGCTGAGGAATCGAAGAAGCTCTTCGACATTCGCTTGAATTCAGTCGACCAGCCGGTGCGCTCTTTGTCGGGTGGAAATCAACAAAAAGTCATGTTTGGTCGTTGGCATCAGAATGGCTCCAGCATTCTCGTGATTCAGGAGCCCAGTCAAGGCGTTGACATCGGTGCCCGACAAGAGATTCATCGCTATCTCATCAGTTTTGCTGAGCAAGGTGGCACCGTACTTTTTAGCAGTTCGGATCTTGAAGAAGTGCGTGTGCTTGCTCACCGCATCTATGTCATGCACGCGGGAGAAGTGGTGAAGATCTTGGACAACACCGGAGCAGACCGACCGAGTCGGCAGGCGCTCACTCAGGCAATGGCCGATACGCGCCTCTTCGGGGTAGACCGGGAGGTAGCGCTGTGAGTGTTCAGGATCCCACGGTCTCGAAAGTCTTGGGAAAGCGGCAGTCGAGGTTTACTGCCGAGTCGCTTTTCGTGCCCGGCCTACTTGTCGTGCTACTTGTCGCTTTATCTCTCGCATCTCCAGTTTTCTTCTCAGGCCGCAACTTTGGTCAGATCCTTGTGCAGGCGGGAACTCTGGGAATCGTCGCGGTCGGCGCGACATACGTAATCATCGCTGGCGACCTTGACTTGTCATTGGGAGCTAACGTCGCGCTCTCGGGCGTTATGACGGCGATCGCAATCGCGAGGTGGGAACTGCCTTGGCCGGTTGGTGCATTAGTCGGCCTTGCTGTGGGCTTGCTTATCGGGCTGATTAATGGGCTACTGTCCGCCTATCTCAAGGTCGCCGCGTTTATTGCAACTCTTGGCACAGGAGTCTTGGCATCTGGCATTGCTATTCATCTGACAAATGGATTGACGATTGCAGGCCTGCCTGACGATTTTGCCGCCCTCGCGACAGGTCGTTTCCTTGGTCTCCAAGGTATGGTCTGGTTCATGCTCGCCACTTTTGTAGTGGGTGGAGTGGTCCTGCATTTCACCAATTTTGGAATTCGAGTGTTTTCCGTCGGCGGAAATCGCGATGCGGCCTACTTGGCCGGCATACGAGTGTCCTTTATTCGGCTGATGACCTTCGTTGTTGCGGGACTATGTGGTGGTCTTGCTGGTGTCTTGCTCACGGCACGAGTGCAGGCGGGCCAGCCCGGCATCAGCACCACCCTGACTCTGTATGCAACTGCGGCCGTAATTCTCGGTGGAACTTCGATACTTGGCGGTCAAGGCTCGTTGTTGCGCACCTTCTTCGGCGTGCTCCTTATTGCTGTCGTCCAGAATGGCTTGGACATTCTTGGCGTCGCTTATTCATTGCAACAGGTCGCCGTGGGCGCTGTGTTCATCTTGGCGGCATGTTCAGAGGCCATCAGGCGTCGAAGATAAATCTTCCCTCCGCAAGCCGGAGGGTTGGTAAGACAACCATTCAAGTAACTCGAAGGAGACGCAGTGCTACGAATCGGATTTAAAGCCTCGATGGTGGCTGCAGTGGCCGCTGCGGGTGTGCTGGCGGCTTGTTCGTCGGGCGGTGGCTCAACATCGTCGTCGGCAGTGCCTGCTCCAACAACATCGAGCGCTCCCACAACATCGGCAGCGCCGATGGACATTACGATCGGCGTCAGCTTCTACACGGAGCGAATCCCGATCTACGCGACCATGCATCAGGGCGTCCAAGCGAAGGCTGACGAACTTGGCGTTAAGGTTGAGTTCGCCGACGCAGATGGCCAAGCAGCGATCCAGAGCGATCAGCTCGCCAACTTCGTCACCAAGGGTGTCGATGCGATCATCTGTTCCCCAGCTGACGCGACCGCACTGGTGCCTGCGTACAAGGCAGCCCGTGATGCTGGTGTGTTCATGATCTCTGCAGGCAACAAGGTTGCTGATGAGGAAGAGGACGCATTCGTCGGACCAGACCTCGTGGACTACGCCAAGCAGACCATGGACAAGCTGATCGCGGCAATGGGTGGCAAGGGCGATCTCATGATCGTTTCCGGTCCTCCCCAGATCGCCTTCGTACAGTTGCAGCAGATGGGTTGGGATGCCTCGTTGGCTGCCCATCCTGACGTGAAGGTTGTTGCTACAGGTGTTGTTGATGATCTGTCGCCAGCCAAGGCTCTTGACGTCGCCACCTCACTGTTGAGTGCAAATCCGAGCGTAAAGGGCATCATGTCCAGCACGGATAACATCTCTGTGGGCGTTATCCAGGCGATGGAAGGCCTCGGCATTGATCCGGCCAGTATCGCGACTGCGGGCTGGGATGCCCAAGAAGATGCAGTCAAGCTCGTTGCTGAGGGTAAGTACACCCTGACACTCTCCTACCTCGCTTACACATGGGGTGAGGTTGCGTTGCAGACCGCCGTGGACATGGTCAACGGCAAGATGCCAGCAGGCCATTACGTATCAACACCTGGTTTGTTCATCGACAAGGCGAATGCCTCAACGTTGACGCCAGACCAGATCAGCGGCAAGACGGCTCTCTAAGTAGCACAACGGCCAGGACACAACAGCAGTTGTGTCCTGGCCGTTCCACATCCTCGCTGTACACGTTAGGAGTACGCCATGGCTAACTTCGACTTTGAGAGCATTCCCGGTTATCGCAAGGGATCTCCGCCCCAGTACCTCTCTTACCACGATGACGTCGACTTCCTAGACGAGATCGAGGCGGTCTGGGGACAGAAGTGGGGCGCCCAAGGCATCGGCCGATTGCGCCAGGTAGCTATGAGCCCACCCACAGGTGTTGAAGTTCTGCCTGAGTACGACCAAGATCGTGCGTTCTTCCTCTATGGCGGCGATCTTCCCAATCTTGAAATCATGCGCGAGCAGCACCACGGGTTAATGGAGACCTATCGCGGACTCGGTATAGATGTGCGCATTTTCGAATATCCCGAAACCCCTCGGTCTGCATACGGCCCCCTCAAGCGGGCTGTCTCCGCTGCTGCCGGATTCGTCATCAATGGCGGCGCGATCATTGCGCGTGAAGGGGCTCCTTACTGGCGTGGGCGCTCGAGGTATATCTCGCAGTACCTGCAGACGATTGGCTGCCCAATTCTTTACACCGTGCATGGGAAGGGCGTGTGTGAAGGCGGAGCGTTCACGCGAATGTCAGACGACTTCATCATCGCCATGCTTAGCCAAGACTGCAACAACGATGGACTAGAGCAGATTCTTCCCGTCCTTGAGCGTGCCGGCTACAGAGTCTGGACTGCTCGGACGCCCGGGCCACTTCACCACTATCACCCGGAGATCTTCGGCTGGATGCATGCCGACATGTGGGTAGCTCCACTACGCGAAAAGGTCGCTCTGGTCTACCCGGCGTGGTGCGATTTTGAGACCCTCCGCCATCTGCACTCCATCGGATACACCTTGATCGAAGCAGATCGCTCGGAACAAGAGCTCCTTGCTCCCGTGAATATGATCACGATTGAGCCAGGACTAGTCGTCATGCCTGCTGGCGCACCCAAGACCAAGCGTGTCGTACAGGATGCCGGCGTCGAGGTAATCGAGGTTCCCTACGATGAGGTCATTAAGTACGGCGGTGGCATTCGGTGCACAACGATGCAACTAGTCCGTGACGCAGGACCGCGCACATTCGAGTAGGTGGCAGATATGTCTAAGACGCAGAGTCGTTCCGTAGTTGTCACTGGTGGCGCCTCCGGAATTGGCCTCGCGATCGTAGCGGCATTCCGCGCCATGGGTGATCACGTGGTGAGCCTCGACATCGAGCAATCATCTTCGGCGGATCTGAGCGTCTGTGGCGATGTGCGCGAACCGTCCTCGAACGCGGCAGCGGTGGCTGCAGCTATAGACGCATGTGGTCGATTAGACGTGCTGGTAGTCAATGCCGGAATTCACGATGGGGGCGCGGGATTCGGGCTACCCCCCGACGACCTCACCGCCGTGACGCGCAGAGTGATGGATATCGATGTTCTTGGATACATCCTGAGTGTCCAGGCAGCGGCACCGGCTCTAACAGCCAGCCGCGGTTCGGTGGTATTCACACTGTCGGATTCCACTTTCCTTGCCGGTCAGACCGGAGCGGGAGTTGCCTACACGGCGGCCAAGTACGCAGCGCATGGAGTGATGAAGTGGTGTGCACACAGTCTCGCGCCGGACGTACGCGTTAATGCGGTTGCACCCGGTGGCGTTGTGACACATATACAAGCCGTGTCAGCAGACGGATCCGCTCGCAGCTTGTTCGTGGACGCTGACGCTAAACGCGAAGTTATCCGTTCCCGCAATCCCCTCGGAACAGTATTGGAGCCCAGTGAAGTCGCTGAACTATACGTATTTCTGGCGTCGGATGCTGCGCGGGGAATGACCGGAGAGGTATTACGTCCCGATGGCGGGTTGAGTGTTCGATGACTCCGCGTGCGCTCGTCACGGGTGCGTCGTCCGGCATTGGGCGGGCTCTCGCAGTTGAATTGGCCAAGCGCGGCTGGAAACTTGTTCTAGTTGCTCGTGATGATCGCAAACTTGCCGCTCTTGCGGAGGAACTTCCGAACGGACCGCATGATGTCATCTCCGAAGATCTGAGCACCGATAGTGGCATGCTTGCTATTTGTGCACGCATCGATACGGATGTCGAGCCGATTACTCTGCTAGTTACTGCAGCGGGATCGGGCACATCAGGAGCCTTTCCGTGGTCGCCCATGGCAGAAGAAGAAATGATGTTACGCATCAACGTGTTGGCGACTCTGCGCCTCACCCATGGTGCAGCCCACGCGATGAAGAGACGTGGCATCGGCGGGATCATGACAGTGGCATCCACAGCTGCATACTGGTCTGCAGGCACCTATGCCGCATCCAAGTCTTGGGTTCTTCTCACTACCTTGGGTCTTCGCGCGCAGTTGGAAAACTCTGGTGTGCGCGTAATGGCACTATCACCAGGATTCACCAAGACGGAGTTTCACGCTCGGAGTCAGACAGATCCGAGCGGTGTGAAGGCATGGATGTGGCTTGACGCCGAAGATGTGGCGCGTCAGGCGCTGGATGATTTTGATGCGGGAAAGGCAGTGTGCGTACCGGGTCGTCGTTATCGTGCACTTGTCGAAACAGTTCGACATTTGCCTCCGGGAGGACGGTCAGCTGTACTCCGTCGACTCGCACCCTTGCGTTCACAGCCAAAGGCGACACCGATGTCACCAGACTCTTCGCGGGATTAACCGTTGAGGTTCGTAATGCTCAGACAGAACAGAGGTGTGAGATGACCAGCATTCGAGTGGCTGCTGTACAAGCAGCGCCAGTTTTTTTGGATTTGTCTGCATCGGTTGACAAAGCCATCGCGCTCATCACCGAAGCGGCTTCATCTGGCGCGGCCTTGATCGGATTCCCCGAGGGCTATCTGCCAGGTCATCCGGGCTGGGTTGAGTTCCTTCCCTTTGAGGAGCAGTCCTTGCTCCTCGGGAAGCGACTTTTCCAGGAATCACTCGAGATCCCTAGCAGCAATATTGATCGGCTCGCCGAAGCTGCGCGGGCAAACTCCATCTCGATAGTCATGGGTTGCTGCGAACGCATCGCAGGAAGCACGGGATCGTTGTACAACACTCAGTTCTTCATAAGCGCTGACGGGGAGTACCGCGGCAAACATCAAAAGATTGTTCCGACTGTCGGCGAACGGCTCTTCCATGCTCCGGGTAATACCGGAAGTTCATGCGCCTTCCCCACTCCGTTCGGCCAGGTGTCAGCCCTCATTTGTGGAGAGAACTCAAATCCGTTGTCGCAGTACGCGGCAATCCGGGAATATCCAGTGGTCCACGTCGCTGCTTGGCCGCAGCACTTCAGTGCGGCTGTTCCTATGCAACCGGTAATTGGACTGGTATCAGCAGCTCTCGCGTATTCGATGAAGAGCTTTGTCATAAATGCCGTCTCGACGGTAAGCGCTGAAATGGTTAGCGCCTATGGATCACTCCCAGGAGGCGAGTTCCTTAACTCCCCCCTCGCAAGGGGCCGGGCGAGTGTCATCAGCCCTACCGGTCAGGTGCTGGCTGAGGCGCTAGATGACTCAGAGCAAATCGTCTATGCGGATATCGACACAGATACCGTGATAATCCCCAAGATTGTTCACGACTACGCCGGGCACTACAACCGCCCGGACCTATTCGCCCATCTTTTCTAGCGGATTGGACGTGAGGGTCGGAGCTGGTGTGACTCTTACCCGACTATACGGCCGTCAGGACTGTTGCTTATTTGTATTTCAAATGGCAAACTTTCTCCGT
>JBIHZU010000157.1:0-4522 GCA_044240285.1 Candidatus Nanopelagicales bacterium
GACCATCGCATGCGGAGGCTTCGCCATGCCGGGGAGCAAAGGCGCCAAAAGGTCTTCCTTTTCGTAGATAAGGGAATCGCGCGTGTGATCGGCAAGTTCGTATTCGTTGGTCATCGTGAGCGCGCGAGTCGGGCAGGCTTCGATGCACAGGCCACAGAAAATGCAGCGCAAATAGTTGATCTGATAAACGCGGCCGTAACGCTCACCTGGTGAGAAGCGCTCGCCATCGGTGTTGTCTCCGCCTTGTACGAGAATCGCGTCAGCAGGACATGCCCACGCACATAATTCGCAGCCGACACACTTCTCCAGGCCGTCCGCCCAGCGATTGAGTTGGTGGCGACCGTGGTAGCGCGGCTTGGACTGCGGTCCGCTCTCGGGGTACTGCTCGGTGACAACCTTTTTGAACATCGTGCGGAATGTGACTCCAAATCCACGCGCTGCCGGGGACACCAGATCAGGCATCAGTTACCTCCGTGTCTGGGGTACGCGCTGCGGCACGCCGCGACGTGTAGGTGAATTCTTGACCGGGCAGTGGTGGCACTGGGAATCCGCCAGCAAACGGATCAAACGGTTGACCCAGCCGTTCTTCTTCGTCAATTCGTGCATCTTCGGCTTTGCGAGACGCTCGCACCGAAAGGATCCAACCGATGATGAGTATCAGCGCTAGTACACCGGCTGCCAGAAAGAGCAACTGTTGAGTGTTGAAGGCAAACTCGTTGCGTACGACACGTGCCACAGCGACAATTACAATCCAGGCGATGGATGCTGGGATGAGGAACTTCCAGCCAAACTTCATGAACTGGTCGTAACGCAATCGTGGCAGAGTTCCGCGAAGCCAGATAAACGCGAAGATGAAGAGCTGCACCTTGACCAGGAACCACAGGATCGGCCACCAACCGGAGTTGGCGCCTTCCCAGATCGAGATCGGCCACGGTGCGCGCCAGCCACCGAGGAACAGCGTGGTAGCCAGTGCTGAGACAGTGACCATGTTGATGTATTCAGCAAGGAAGAACAAGGCAAACTTCAACGAGGAGTACTCGGTGTGGAATCCGCCGACGAGTTCGCCTTCTGCCTCGGGAAGGTCGAACGGCGCGCGGTTAGTCTCTCCCACCATCGCAGTCGCGTAGATGAGGAACGAAGGAAGCAGGATCACGCAGTACCAAATTGGCTCCTGTGCCGCGACGATCGCACTCGTGCTCATGGAGCCGGCGTAGAGGAACACAGCCACAAAAGACAGTGACATCGCGATCTCGTAGGAGATCATTTGGGCGCTTGATCGCAAACCACCCAGTAGTGGATACGTCGAACCGGATGCCCAACCAGCAAGAACGATGCCGTAGATGCCGATGGAAGCGATGGCGATGACGTACAGGACCGAGACAGGGAAATCTGTGAGCTGCAGTGCGGTCTCAACGCCGAACATCGAGACGTTGGGCCCCAACGGGATAACGGCGAACGCCACAAATGCCATGGACGCCGAGATCACCGGTGCAATCCAGTAGACCGCCATGTGCGCGGTCCGCGGAATGATTTCTTCCTTGAGCGCGAGCTTGATGCCATCCATGAGCGACTGAAGCAAGCCAAAAGGTCCTACGCGATTCGGCCCGATACGGTTCTGCATGCGCGCGACCACGCGACGTTCCCACCAGATGGTGAACAAGGTCAGGAGCACGAGAATCGCAAAGATCGCAACAACCTTGATGAGAACGATCCACCAAGGATCATTGCCGAAAGTGCTCGAGCTCATGCTGCTCCTCCCGAGACACGGACTGGCTGACCAGGTGCGACCCCGAGACTGGCGATCGCACAGTCAGAAGCGTTGCTTGGCAGCCACACGGCATTGTCGACAATGCTGCCGATCTCGACGGGCACCGAGACGCTACCTGCGGGCCCCGTGACAGTGACCCGCTGGCCAGCAGCAACACCCAGAGAAGCGGCAGTCGCTGCCGACAAGACCGCCACAGTGCGACGGCGGGTCCCCGCAAGATTTGGCTCGCCTTCCTGCAGCGCCGCATCATCGAGCAGGAGACGCCACGTCACCAAGAGCGGGCCACCGGTCTGCTCTGCTGCTGCTGAATCACTAGGCACCACTGCGCGCGCGCCAGTCCAAGGCCCGAGCGAATCAAGTTCGTTGCGGAGTGACTTCACGTCACCTCGACCGATAGAACTATCCATGACATCAGCGAGCATCGCTAGCACGCGGCTATCAGACATCATCAGCGCATCGCCAAACACGCGGGCAAACGGCCGACGCCGGCCCTCCCAGTCGACAAACGTGCCTGACTTCTCCGTGACAACAGCAACCGGCAGGACTACGTCGGCTCGGTCGGTGACCTCCGTGCGTCGAGTCTCGAGACTGACAACGAACCCTGTGTTATCGAGTGCCCGACGCATCGCTGCTGGCTGAGCAGCATCACGGGGTTCGAGGCCACCCACAACGAGCGCGCCGAGCCCACCGGCGGCGGCAGCGGAAACAATCGAGGCCCCATCTCGACCCACGCTGGTCGGCAGGTCCGCAGCGTCAACGCCCCAGACCCGCGCTAGCTGCGCACGTGCGTGTACATCGTCTAAAGGACGTCCGCCTGGAAGAAGCCCGGACAGTGCACCGGCTTCGAGCGCACCCCGCTCACCTGCACGACGCGGGACCCAGCCAATGCGAGCGCCGGTCGCGGCGGCCAGTGCTGCTACAGCAGAGGGTCCACCGCTGACATCAGCGATCCGCTCCCCCACCAGAATCACCGCACCAGGTTGGCGCAATGCCTCCGCAATCGAAGCTCCGTTGAGCACGTCCCCGCCACCTTGCGCCAGAGCGTGTAGCGCACCTGCATCAGCGCCTGGGGCTATTGCCGCCCACTCCCCGGCGATCTTCTCTAGTCCACGGCTCGCGATGGGACTTAGCGCAACAACGCGAAGTCCTCGACGAAGCGAAGCGGCGCGCAGGCGAAGCAGCACGATCGGCGATTCGTCCTCTGGCTCGAAAGCGACCAAGAGAACGATTGGCGCCTTATCAAGATCGGCATAGGTAGGACCACAATCGCCCGCGATACTCGCGCGCAGGAACGCCGCCTCTTCGCTCGAAGAACGACGCGCACGGAAGTCGATATCGTCCGTGCCGAGTACGACGCGGGCGAACTTGGCGTACGCGTAGGAATCCTCCATCGTGAGGCGCCCACCTGTGAGCACTGCGGTGCTACCTTGCGCGGAGCGCAATCCGCGGGCAGCCACATAAAGTGCTTCTGGCCAAGAGGCAACCCGTAGTTCACCGTTCTCGCGGATCATCGGGCTGGTGATGCGATCCTGACTGAGGTATGTGAATGCAAAACGACCCTTATCGCAATTCCAGTCTTCATTGACGTCGGCATCGTGCCAAGCAAGTCGACGAGTTACTTCACCGCGACGCGCATCGGTTCGCAAGGAACAGCCAGATGCGCAGTGCTCACACGTGGTGGGTGTGGACACGAGGTCAAATGGGCGTGCACGGAAGCGGTATGAGGAACTCGTCAGAGCGCCGACTGGGCAGATCTGAATCGTGTTGCCCGAGAAGTACGAGTCAAACGGCTCGTCATTCGCGACACCCACCTGTTGCTTGGCACCTCGCTCAAGTAATTCGAGCTTGGGATCGCCGGCGATCTGGTCAGCAAAGCGAGTGCATCGAGCACACGACACACAGCGCTCACGATCGAGCAAGATCTCGGTGTTGATCGGCACAGGCTTGTCGAAGATTCGCTTCGGGATATCGTGACGCGACTCCGCGCGGCCGGCCGACATCGCCTGGTTCTGCAGCGGGCACTCTCCACCCTTGTCGCACACCGGGCAATCGAGTGGATGATTAGCAAGCAAGAACTCCATCACGCCTTGCTGCGCCTTCTCGGCGACCTCGGATGAGCGCTGGGTACGAACCTTCATCCCCGGCGTTAACTCGATCGCACATGCGGGCTGAGGCTTGGGGTTGCCTTCGATCTCGACAAGACACATGCGGCACGCGGCCACGGGCGCCAGAAGCGGGTGATCACAGAATCGCGGGACCTCAGTGCCGATCAACTCCGCGGCACGGATGATCAGCGTGCCCTTCGGGACGTTCATTTCTACGCCGTCAATTTCGACGTTGATGAGATCTGAGGTTTCGGGGGCGAGTGTCATCGGGCTGTCGCCTCCGAGAACAGGTATGACGCAGCGGGAGCAAACTCCAGCTCAGCTGCCTGACTTGTGCCGGCTTCAAATTCGTTGCGGAAGTACTTCAGAGCCGCCGGGTATGGGGTCGCCGCAGCGTCTCCAAGCGCACAGAAGGAACGACCACCGATCTGGTCACAAAGATCCACGAGTGTGTCGATCTCGGCCGCACTGCCGTGGCCGTGTTCGAAACGTTCGAGCACACCCGTGATCCAGTACGTGCCTTCGCGGCAGGGAGTGCATTTACCACAGGACTCGTGCTTATAGAACTCAAGCCAGCGGGTCACGGCGCGTACGACACTGACTGTGTCGTCGAACAACATCGGTGTACCAGTGCCCAGCATGGTCCCCG
>JBIHZU010000158.1:0-4516 GCA_044240285.1 Candidatus Nanopelagicales bacterium
CAGTGAGTCGGGGTGCATCATGGTGAGGAACGAACCATTGGTGTTGATGCACACCGCGATGAGACGCCCGCGGCTGTCAAAAGTGATGCTTGCACATTCACCCAAAGCGTTGACCGAGGTCACCTGCGTGTTGCGTCCAAGCGGACCATTGCCCGGGTAGGAGTCGGTCATCCATGTGTCGTTATGAATGTTGCTGGTTCCGTTGGGCGACATGTAGGGGTTATTGGACACCTTGGGCAAGGTCACCGGATTTGGCACCGCGGGCCTGCCGATGAACTTCTCGGCCTGGTCGTAACCGCGTCCCTGGGGGATCGCCGCGGTCCCCGGCATGGGGGCGGGAGCAGCTTGGCTTAACGCTGGCACGAGAAGAAGGGCGCCGATGGCGGCCGCTGAGACGACTGAGGCTGTGAGGGTACGCATGTGGCGAACTTATTGTCTGTCTATTTATATGTCTCGTTGGGGGTCATGTTTTGACCAGTCATGAGCAGGTGGGGATCAAAGGACCACGCTTCTTTACCCCCAGCGCTTGAGTCCGGGACCTGGGGTCACTAGCCTCAAAGGACTGCACCACCGGCATTGAGGAGCACCTGTCATGGCTACTGGTCCCGCGAGTTCTTCTCGAATCCGGAAAATTGGCGTCGCTGTCGGTGGCCTTGCACTTGCGTGCGCCTCGATCGGAGCAGCTGTCACGCCCAGCTCAGCAGCACCTCGCCCCAACGTCAGCATCGTGGTCGTGGGCCAAAACGATCCTGCAGTGGATCGGGCCGCGGTTCAGGTTGGTCTTGCTCGCGCCGAACGCACGAATGCCACTCGCTTGGTTCTCCGCGGAACATTCGACTTCGGTGACTGTTCGCTGTGCGTGATCGTCTCGAATTCCATCACGATCACTGGAGTCGGTGACCCGTCTGTTGCGACCCCCAAAGGCTCTGGCTTCACAAAGATTCGCACCACGGGCTCCGCGCCTTTCGTGATTCTTGATAGCGAGGACACCGACAAGATCACTCTCAACCAACTGTGGATCGACGGGGCAAGCACGCTTGCAGTGATGCTGCTCCACGTTCAAGGTACGTTCACGATGACCGACAATCGCATCACCAATGTCGTCCCTGGCAACGAGTTCCGATTCGCGATTGCAGCGGCCCAGATGGGAAGCCAGCCCACAGGAAGCACGTCTAAGCTCAAGCAGCTCATCACTGCGGCTGGTGAAGATCCTGATGCGCCTGCGTTCACGGGCAAGGTCCTCCTGGACAGCAACTACATCGATCAGAACCTGCCGATGGAGGTGGGCGACGACAACGCTTTCGCCACAGTCGGCTGTCACTTCAGCGATATCACCATCACTAACAACTATCTGCGCGCTGGTGAGGCTGTCGAAATCGAAGGCTGTCATGGCACAGATGCGACGTACACAATCTCGAAGAACGTCATCGTGCAGACACCGACTCCGTCTAATCTCTCTCAGGTCACGAGCTCAACGGGCTTTTTGCGCAATGGCGGGCATCCCGCCGCGATCAAGCCGGTGGATGTAGAGGCCAAGACCATCATCATCACGGATAACAAGATCGACATCCGTCGTGGCTGGGCGTCCGGCTCGTGCATCATGACCGGCAACAGCAACGAGTCGAGTTCCACCTTGATCCAAGGCAACGTCTGCACCATGAACGGGCAGTTCGCAGCGATCCTCGGCGGTTGGGCTGGCACGCCCGGATTCTTTGGGCCGTTTTACATGCGCAACACCACGATTGGGCAGAACGTCTTCAAGGGAACAGCCCTCTTAGGGCTGGCCCTGTTGGACTTCACGTTCCTTAATCAGGCCAGCATGGCCGAGGTCAACAAGGGACACAACAACGTGATGTACGACAACTCGTTCAAGCAATTCATTGCGTCTCGTGCGATTGTCTACCTCGGTAGCAGCACTTATGACAACAGGTTGGCAGTAGGCGACATTGGAGCCATCGTCAACTTGGGCAAGCGCAATGTGATCACTCGCACGTCGTAGTGATCTCGCGTTACACCGTAAGGTCTCGCGCACTGGTTCTCCGCGTGTGTTTCTACCCGCGGAAGGCCCGGTTGCGGCGCTTCGCGGTTGCGATGTCGCTGTTCTCAGTAAATATCGCGACATCGACCGTGTGGTGGCGGGAAAGTTTGACACGACTGAGCCGATAACTCAGCATCTCCCGCTACTGCAAGAGCGTTGGGCTGGCATTATTGAGGTGTGGTGGGAGATTAGTCCATCGGCAGCTGCGACTCTTGATCTGTTTCCAACTGTGAGTCAGCAAGTGAGTTCGATCCTCGAAGAAGGCATCAACAACGCGTGCAGCCACGGGCGGGCACGAGTCGTGGACATATCAGTACGAAATACTGAGGATGGAAATCTTCAGATCCAGTTTGTTGACGATGGTCAGGGTCCAGCAGAATCGATCGAAGCGGGAATGGGATTTCGTGAGATTGAGACTGGGGGCGGATCTTGGCAGCTCGACCGTCTTGGTGCTTCTGGCGCCCGTCTGATGGTGACTCTGCCGCTTCGGCTCTCCGCGGCTAGTGCCACTGGAGTCTGACCGGTGGGACGCTGGGTGATTCTGGCAGAATTTACGTATGCCGTCGCCGTGGGTTGAGTCGATAAAGCATTCGCTCTCAATCGACATCAGCAAGGTGCCGTATGCCTATCCCCTGCGTACCGCCGCAATTTTCGCGATTTCGGGTGGCGCGCAGGTCATCTCCGGCCACACGGCAATGCTCGTTCCGTCGTCAGTCGCAATTCTCTTCATCGGCTTGGTTGATGCCCCTGATCCGTTCCGCACGCGATTCCATGTCTGGTGGCGAACGACTTTCGCATTCGTCCTGAGCGTTTTCGTCTCGATTGTTGTCGCGCCCTATCCAGTCGTGCATGTGATCGCCACCGGCATTGTCGCTGCTATGTGTGGATATGTTGGGATCATCGGTATGCGTTGTGCTGTGGCGGGTCTGCTCACACTCGTACTGTTCACGGTGTTCTCTGGGACACCTGAGTACGGATTAAGTGTCATCGAGACCCCTCTTGCGGTGCTGTGCGCCTGTGTTTTCTATGGGCTTGTGGCGTGGATAACAACTCCACTCATGCATATGCGTCGACGTATTCCAGTTTTCACACCATTGCCGTGGCGGTCTGCACTCTTCACCTGGCACGGAATTAATGATGGATTTGTGCGGCATGCGATTCGTCTAGCCGTCGCCATTATGATCGGCACAGTTCTAGCGCAGGTTCTCGACTTTCCGCACGCATATTGGATTCCTATGACCGTGGCGTGGGTTGCCAAACCCGACCTCACCGGCACAGTGGGCAAAATTGTGTATCGGGTTTTAGGAACTCTCCTCGGCGTTCTTGTCGTGGCCGTGATCTTTACCGCTTTCCCAAATGTCACACCGCTTGAATTGGGCATGGCGATCCTCGGCTGCTTGATCGTCGGCATGATGATTTGGGTCAATTACTCATTCAGCACGATCGGGATCACAATCTTTGTCATCAGTCTTTTTTCGATTGAAGGCGATCCGCTGTCGGACACCCTTCCCTGGCGCATCTCTGCCACGCTCATTGCCGGTGCGCTTGTGGCCGCGGCCAGCTACATCTGGCCCACTCGACCAGCTGCGCCCTAACTGCTGAGAGTTGCTGCGATGAGATCGGTGATCAACTTCTTGTCCACCTTCCAGCCGACCGGCACCTTGAATGTCTTCTTGTTGACCTCGTACGTCGCGAGCCGGTCGGCAAATGCCGCAATTACATCAGAATTGAATGGCGCGAGCAGGATGTGCTTGGTGTGTACCGAGACGCCAAACACGTAGTCGCCGTTGATCTTGACGAGCGGATGGTTCCATGCGATCAACACCTCGGCTTTCGGCCATTTTGCTGTGATCACCTTGAGGACGGCCAGCACTGTCGTACGTTTGGTCTCATCGAATTGGGCGAGATAGCCATCGATGGTGTGCACCCGCTTAGCGCTGGTGGATCCGCGGGTATACATGACGAGGGCATTTGCGTGGGCCTGGCTGAAGCCGTGTCCTTCCCGCAGGAAGGCGATCTGCTCGGGGTATTTCTGGCCTGTGACTGTCTCCATCTGCTCGAACCAGTAGGACATCGGCAATCCGTACTTCTTCTCGATCGCAGGGAAGTACGACTCCCGATCGCCACTTGGCTCGGCCATGAAGGCAAGTCTACGTCTGGCGATCGGACCCCATGAACGGCTAAAGTTTGATCAGCCGCCCCAAGGAGTTCCCGAATGCGCCGTCTGCTGGCACCGCTAGCTGCTCTAGCGGTTATGGTCTCGCCCTTGGCGATGGTCGGCGCGGCTTCCCCGGTGGAAGCGGTAGTTAGCCAAGTCGCCCTTGGAACTGGCGAGGCGAAGGTCTACGCCATTAATGGTGAGCTCTATTACGCAAGCACGGGCACCTACACCCGCGCATGGACTACCCCGGTGACTTCAGCTCAGGTAGGCGATGCTCAGGTGCGCCGCTTTCTTCCCAAGTCTGGCGTCGATGCAAC